>NZ_JBFAVI010000095.1:0-24458 GCF_040679695.1 Micromonospora sp. NPDC052213 | reverse complement strand
CCTTTGCTGAAACAGTCATCCCGACAACATGTGTTGCCAAAGGAATCCAAGACCAACCAAACCAAAAGGCTCGGCCAGCCCGGGGTATAAATCAAATTGGCACTGGCTTATCAAGCACCCTGTTGAGTTCTCAAAGAACAACCACACACCGCCCGGAAACCCCACACCATGGGACCCCCGACCCGGGGCATCTCGTTCACATCCCCGCCGCTCTCGCGCCGGGCACTTTTACTACGTTACCCGCCGGTTTCCGCCGTGTCAAACCGTTTGTCCCGGTCTGTCGTGCTTCGTGCGGGTTGGCACCGACGAACGTGCGCAGCGGCGAACCGCCACACCTGATCATCGGATTTCGGCAGACCGGCCGCTCTGCGGTTTCCCGCGAGCTCGCCCGGTTCCCTGCCGGCGTCAAACCTTACCCGGTCGGCTCCGCTCCGCCAAATCCGCCTCGCGGCAGATCCGGCGGGCCCCGCCCGGCCCGTGCCGTCCGGGAGCTGACTCCCGACCGACCCGACACCAGTGTGGTCTGGAACTCCAGGTCTTTCGCCCTGTTCGCCCCGTTCCGCGCTGGCAGAGAGAAAGTTACGCGTCTGCGGGTTTGAACGTCAAATCCGGGGGTGGCGTCCCCCGTCACACCATTCCCGCCCGGCTATCCGGCCTGGTCGGCGGCGGTGCGACACGCTCGACGGCTCTTCCGGAAGGTCAGGCCCCGCGCGCACGGCGCCCCGCGGCCCGGATGTTGCGCGGGGTCGGGCGGCGATTCCGTCAGCGCGTCGACCGGTCGGTACGCCGACCGGCCAGCCAGGCACGGACGCCGAGCACCCCGACGGTGGTGCCGATGGCCAGGGACGCCGCGATCAACAAAGCGTGGATCCAGAGGAAGCCTGTGGCGGGGAAGTCGCCGACCGTGCCGGTGGACCAGGATCGCGGGTCCTTCCAGATGGCGACCGCGAACCTCGGCCAGATCACCCAGGTCCAGATCCCGACCCCGGTGAGGAAGAGCGCCCAACCGCGCGACAGCACCATGACTGCCGAGTATGTCAGCGCCCGGCGGGCCGGCCGGTGCAGCGGCGGGTCGGCCGAGGCGCAGGTCACGGCCGCAGCGACGGCCGGGAGGCCGCGGGCGGCGGGCACCCGGTCGCGCGGCTCCGGGCGCCGGCGGGCCCAGGGCCGTGCCCGGTCATCTGCCGCCGAGTTGCCGGAAGGTGATCGAGTGGCGGAGGGCCGGCACCGGCGGGATGCTGTGCTGCCAGCTCGCCCGCGCCGCGCCGGCGAGCACGTACGCCGACCGCGGCGCCAGTTCCACCTCGTACACCCTGCGGTCGTCGCCGGTGCCCCGCTGGAAGCGCAACAGACACGCGGCGCCCAGCGAGAGCCCGACCACGGTCGGCCCGAAAGCGGGGGCGTCGCGGTGCCAGCCGATGACCGAGCCCGGCGGGTACCGGGTGACCAGGGCCTGCGCGAGCGAGGTCGCCGGAACGCCGGCGAGCGCGGCGCACCGCTCCCGGACCCCGTGCAACTCCACCGGCAACGCCTCGGCCTCGGTGAGCTGGAACGAGCCGTAGTCGTAGTCGAAGCCGAAGTGGCGGACGGTCCGCCGGGCGATCTGCCCGTGCATGCGGATCTCCCGGAAGTCGAACGCGGCGAGCGCGGTGAGCAGTGACCGCTCCTCGTCGGGGTCGACCAGGTCCGGCTGGTACGTCAGACCCGCCGGTCGCTCGTGGACGCCACGCATCCGTCCCATCAGCCCGACGGTAACGGCAGGGCGGGGCCGGCGCGGACGCATCCGGCGCACCCGTTCCGCCATTTTCACCGTTGCGGGACCGGGCACCGAACGGGTCGCCGCGGAAACGGGAGGCCCACCTCGGGCCGGGCCTCCCCGGCTCCGTCAGAAGCAGGTGCCGATTCCGCCGACCGCGGGGTTCGCCCGGTCGTGGTAGTGGATCGTGCCGGTCGGATCGGCCATGAAGCCGCCCCAGATGATGCAGCCACCCTTGACGTACGCCCTGGTCGGGCCGGCCGCCCACAGCCTGTTGCCGTCGTCGACCTGGGTGGGCAGGTACTGCGCGGCGAGGTAGACCTGGGTACGGGTCAGCGAGCCGGCGTACGCGGACTTGACGGTGACCGTGCAGCCGTACCCGACGACGGGGTTGTACATCAGGTAGACGGTGCCGAGCCGCACGCCGGTCTGCGCGTGGTGGATCGGGTCCTGGTCCTGGACGGTGTAGCCGAGCCCGCAGAGCGCCTGCGGCGTCACCGGGTTGACGACGGCGGCCTGTGCGGTGGCGCCGGCCCCCGCGACGAGCCCGACCGCGACGGCGAGCACGAGCCCGATCCGACGAATGGTGCGGTACATCTGCGTCCCCTCTTCTCCCTGCAACGGATGCGGGACCAGAATGGTCGGCCGGCGGTCACGGCACGAATGTGCCGGGTGAACACTCCGCATTGTGTCCGGATGTGCGGTTGCCCAATTCCGACCGACGCCACCTGGGGAGATGTGCCCCCATCAATCGATGCTCGGCGACTATGACGTATTTCGCACGAGACATCTCTGTGAACCGAAAATTGCCGAGTTGTTTCCCGGTCGCGCGGGCTGGGCACTGATTCCCCGACCGCGAACGACCGTCATCGGAGGTGGCCCGTGCAGCCGTCGACGTTCAACCCCTGGGCCTGGCGCGACCCGGCCGCCCTCGCTGGCGGGTACGCCGGGGCGAGCCCCGACGCCGCGCCGCCGGACGGGCCGGAGGGTGCCGGCGACGGACCCGACGCCCCGGGCCCCGGCACTCCGGTCGACCTGGTCGGCTACCGGGTGGAGGCCACCGACGGGCGGATCGGCTCGGTCGACGCGGCCAGCGACGACACCGACGCCCGCTGGCTGGTGGTGGACACCGGGCCGTGGATCTTCGGCCGCAAGGTGCTGCTGCCGGTCGGCACGGTGACGCGGGTCGACCACCTGGACCGCACCGTGCACGTGGACCGCACCCGGGAGCAGGTCAAGGAGTCCCCGGCCTTCGACCCGGACGCCTACCGGGAAACCGGCTACCGGGACCGGGTCGGCGACTACTACCGGGAGACCTACCGGCAGCGCTGACCCGGGGAGGCGCGGGTCACGCGACGGACACACCGGTTACGGTGGAAGGCATGGTCCGGCCGATCAGCTACGCGCCGGGAGTCGTCGACCCGGTCGACGGCCTCCCGCTCGGCGTCGTGACCACCTTCCCCACCAGCTCCGGCGACGGCCGCGAGCAGATGATCGACCTCCTTCGTGCCGGCGGACTGCGGTTCCGCGACGGCGGGCGATGGCGGTCGGCTCACTGAGCCGACCCCGACCGATCCCGGGACCCTCCCGGTCGGCGCGCGACCGCGCGCACCTCGTCCGTCACGCACGAAAGGCGTACCACCGTGTCTGTCCCACGAATGCTCACCGGGGACCGCCCCACCGGGCGGCTGCACCTCGGCCACTACGTCGGCAGCATCGCCAACCGGGTGCGGCTGCACCAGCGCTACGAGAGCTTCTTCATCATCGCCGACCTGCACATGCTCACCACGCGCAACACCCGCGAGGACATCGAGCGGGTCGCGGTCAACGCCCGGGAGATGGTCACCGACGTGCTGGCCAGCGGCGTCGACCCGGCGCGGGCGACCTTCTACCTCCAGTCGGCCATCCCCGAGGTCGGCGACCTGAACACCCTCTTCCAGAACCTGGTCACGGTGCCCCGGCTGGAGCGGGTGCCGTCGCTGAAGGACATGGCCCGCGACTCCGGCAAGGAGGAGATGCCGTACGGCCTGCTCGGCTACCCGGTCCTCCAGGCCGCCGACATCCTCTGCGTCAAGGGGCAGGTCGTCCCGGTGGGCAAGGACAACGCGGCGCACGTCGAGGTGACGCGGGAGATCGCCCGGCGCTTCAACCACCTCTACGGAGAGGTGTTCCCCGTGCCGGAGATGATCGCGTCCGAGACGCCGACCCTGGTCGGCACGGACGGCCGGGCGAAGATGAGCAAGAGCCTGGGCAACGCCATCTCGCTCTCCGACGACGCGGCGACCGTCCGCCGCACGGTGATGGGCATGTACACCGACCCGAACCGGGTCCGCGCCGACGTGCCGGGCACCGTCGAGGGGAACCCGGTCTTCGCGTACCACGACATCTTCAACCCCGACCGCGGGCAGGTCGACGACCTCAAGGAGCGGTACCGGGCCGGGCGGGTCGGCGACGTGGAGGTCAAGGAGAAGCTGGCCGTCGCGCTCAACCGGTTCCTGGACCCGATCCGCGAGCGCCGGGCGCGGTTCGAGGCCGATCCCGGGTTGGTCGACGAGCTGATCGTCGAGGGCACCGAACGGACCCGGCACGAGGTGCGGCAGACGGTCGTCGAGGCCCGCCGGGCGATGGGACTGACGAGCGCGTACACCCAGGTGCGGCGGCGGGCCGAGCGGCGCCGCAAGGCCCGGGCCACGCCGGCCTGAGCCGTCGTACGCGCAGCGCCCGGCCCGGAACCGGCACCGCCCGGCTCCGGGCCGGCGGCCCACCGCCGAAGTGGCGTGCATGGCCGGCCCCGCGCGGGGCAAGTGAAGCACCATGGGCGGCGTGCGACACGAGGCGGTGATGCCGGTCGTCGACGGGCTCGACCAGCTCGTCGACCTGCTGCGGAGGGCCGATCCCGACGAGGAGCTGTACGTCCGGTGGTCCCTGGGCCCCGGCGCGGACCTCGCCGGGGAGCGTGGGTCCGGGCAGTCCAGCAAGGACGCGCTGACTGGCATCGACCTGCCCGGCCTGTCCGCGAATCCGCTCGCGGTCGAGTCGTGGTGGGGCGGCCGGCCGCTGCGCCTGTGGGTGGCCCGGCGGCTCTACGACTACTGCCACCTGCGCGAGCTGCGCGGCCCCGGCGTACGCCCGTGGGTGCTGGTCGGGGAACAGTGCGGTCGCGGGCCGGACAACGAGCCGCTGGTGCACTGTCACCGCCCCGTCGCCTGGGTGTCGGAGCGGGCGCTGCGGGAGGCGGACCGGGCGGTCGAGGCGCAGGCGTCGCCGGAGTGGGGGCCGCTGCACAGGGCGGACTGAGCTGCCCCAACCTGCCTTCGAGTCCGACATCGACGCCTGCGTGACGGACTGGGCTTCACCACGGACATCCGCACCGACCGCCCGGTCCCGACACGGCGACGACAACGTGCTGTGGTGGCTGCGGACCGGGTGACCGGTCTGGCGGCGACGGACGGTTGTCGCTAGGTTGCAGCTTCGAGCCTCCTTACTGCCTTCGATCGGGGAAGTCGACGCCGTGTCGCACATCGAGAAGATCACCGGGGAGCTTCGTGCGTTGACGGCCGGCGTCGACAGGGCCCAGGGGCTGGCGGCCGCCGCCGACAACCAGGCCCAGGAGGTGGCGCTGCGGGCCGCCGGCGCCGGCTTCGCCGCCGTGGCGGCGGGCCTGGCCCGTGTGCGGGACGCCATCGCCGGAATCCGGGGTGGTCTGGGCGGCCTCGCCACCACGCTCGGCGAGGCCGCGAAGGCGACCGCGGCCGTCCCGCAGGAGGCCACGCCGGACGAGACGACCGGCGGGCTGACCCCCGTGGGCACCGCGATCGACGGCATGCGCGGCGCGGCCGCCGCCACCATCGCCCAAGTCGGCGAGGCGCAACGACTCGTCACCACCGTCCTGCAGGGCGGGCAGCCGGGGCCGCTGGTGCAGGCCCTGGAGAACGTCAAGCAGGTGCTGGTGCTGACGGTGCAGCGCACCGGCACCGCCCGGCAGTTCGTCGACACGGCGATCGCCGAGGCGCGGCAACTGGGGTCGTCGGGAAACTGACCGGGGCCGGCGGTGCCACGCCGACCGGCCCCACCCCCGCGGATCACGTCTCCGCCGTCCCCGCCGCAGGCGGCGACGCCTCCAGCCTCGTGCCGTGGACCAGGCAACCCACCGGGGTTCCCGGCGGCGCACCCACCGGCCCACGCACCCGCATCCCGCCCAAGGAGAGGCCAACCGAGCGACGATCCCTGGAACTGGAGAACGACTGTGCCGAAACCCTCGCCAACAGGGGCTACCGGGTCCACCAGAACCCGACGACGCAGGAGATTTCGCAGGCTCGGCTCGACACCGGTGACGCCGGGAAGCACGAAGGGGCGCCGGACTATCTCATCGAGGGCCACGTCTTCGACTGCTATTCGCCCACGCCCTTCGTGTCGCCGCGATCCGTCTGGAGCTCGGTGGCGAGGAAGATCGACCGGGAGCAGACCCAACGCGTGGTGCTCAACCTCCACGACTGGCAGGGTGATCTCGCCGCACTGCAGAAGCAGTTCGACGACTGGCCGATGCCCGAGCTGAAGGAACTGGCAGCGGTCACACCTGGCGGTGCGATCATTCAGATCGTCCGGCGGCACTGAGAAGGGGCATCAATGGCGATCGAGTACCGGTTGACGCTCGCGGGTGACGTCCCGCTGGAGCGGGTGGCGGAGCTGGCCGCTTCCGGAGCGACCGAGACGTCGACGCTCTCCGGCAACCGGATGCTGCGCGCAGACCTGAACGAGGAGCGCGGATACGTCGTCACCATCGTCGCCGGCAGCCACGGCTACTACGAGGCGGAGGACGACGGCGGGCTGTGGATGTGGGAGCCGGAGACCTACGTCGACGTTGACTTCCGCATGCGCAAGGACACCCTGACCGACCAGGGCAGGCCCCACATGCTGCGGACCGTGGGCCGGATCCTGGCCGACCGGTCCGAGGACGCGGCGCTGGTCCTCAACGACAACTGGTTGATGCTGACCCGCGTCGACGGCACGATTCGCCGGCACAACGAGGCCGACTGGTACGACGAGGCGTACGACAGCTTCCTGCCCCGCTGACCCGGTCGCCGCGACGCGCCGGTGGACGGGCGCCGGCGTCCTACCATCCGATCGTGGCGGACTTCGATACCTCGGCGCCGGCCGGGCGCTCGCGATCGTCGCGGCGGCGGCGCTGCTCCTGGTGCCGTTCGCCGCCCGGTGGGCCGGCCGCGACGCGGTGCACGCGCGGGCCCGGCTCCGGTCTCGGAGGCACTGGAGGCGGACGCGTACCGCTACCCCGCCGGGGTCGCCCCGTTCGGCGGCCCGGACCGGGACGCTGCGCCGGCTCGGGCGGTTCGAGGGGGCCACGGGCTGGACGAGGACACCCTGCGCCAGCAGGAGGAGCTGATCGGCGACAGCCACCCTTGCACACCTCAACAAGGGGCCGGATCTGTCGGAAACGACACCTACCGGCCCACGTCGGTGGAACTTCCGGCTGGCCGTCCGCCGATGCCCGGCGGCGCGGACTCACTCCTGCGAAGGCAGCGCCGAGGGCAGGACGGCGGACGGGCGCCAGCCGGCCCGGTGCAGCGCCACGCAGAGACCGCGCAGCGCGGCGGCCGTCGGGTCCGGGTCGAAGCCGCACCCCCAGACCGCCCGACCGTCCACCCGGCACCGCACGTACGCCAGCGTGCCGGGCTCCTCGTCGAGGGTGAACGCCTGCTCGACGTGGTCGAGGACGACCGGTGCGGGGCCGGACTGGGCGAGGGCCCGCGCGATGCTCGGCAGCAACCCGTGGCCGGCGTCGCCGCCGACGACGAGCGGCCCGCCGCACACGGCGAGTTCCACCTTGACCGCGCCCGGCCCCGACACCTCGCACGACACGAGTTGCACGTCGAGGGCGGCAGGCAGGAACTCGGCGCGGAAGACCGCCCAGAGTTCCTCCGCGGTCACCTCTCTGCCCTCGTCGTCGGACACCGCCTGACTCAGCCCCGACACCTCGATCTGGAGGCTGCGCGGCAGGGTCAGCCCGTGGCAGGACCGCAGCAGGTATTCCACGCCGCCCTTGCCGGACTGGCTGTTCACCCTGATGATCGCCTCGTACGAGCGCCCGATGTCCTTGGGGTCGATGGGCAGGTACGGCACGTCCCACCGGTGTTGCGACAGTGCCACGCCCCGGTCCGCCGCGTCCGCGGACAACGCCCGCAGGCCCTTGCTGATGGCGTCCTGGTGCGACCCGGAGAACGAGGTGTGCACGAGGTCGCCGGCGTACGGGTAGCGCTCCGGCACCCGCATCCCCGTGCACTGCTCGACCTCGTGCCGGACGGCGTCGATGTCGGACAGGTCGATCTGCGGGTCGACGCCCTGGCTCATCAGGTTGAGGGCCAGCACGACCAGGCAGACGTTGCCGGTGCGCTCGCCGTTGCCGAACAGGCATCCCTCGATCCGCTGGCCGCCGGCCAGCAGGCCCAGCTCGGCCGCGGCGACCCCGGTCCCGCGGTCGTTGTGCGGGTGCAGCGACAGGCAGACGTGCTCCCGCCGGGGCAGGTTGCGGCTCATCCACTCCACCTGGTCGGCGAAGACGTGCGGCCCCGCGCACTCGACGGTCGCCGGCAGGTTGATGATGATCTCCCGGTCGTCCGCCGGGTCCCAGACGTCCGTGACCCGCGCGCAGACGTCCAGCGCGAAGTCCAGCTCGGTCTGCGAGAAGGACTCGGGAGAATACTCGAAACCGATCCGGCCGGGGTGCGCGTCGGCGAGTTCCCGGCACAGGCGTGCGTGGTCGACCGCCAGTCGCAGCACGCCCCCGCGGTCCGCCCGGAAGACGACCCGACGCTGCGTCGGCGACGTCGAGTTGTACAGGTGCACGATGGCCTGCGGCGCGCCGGCGAACGCGTCGAACGTACGCCGGATCAGTTCCTCGCGCGCCGGCACGATCGCCTGGATGAGGACGTCGTCCGGGATCTCGTCGTTCTCGATGATCCTGCGGGTGAACTCGAACTCGGTCCGGCTGGCGGCCGGGAACCCGATCTCGATCTCCTTGTAGCCCATGGCGACGAGGAGCCGGAACAGCCGGGTCTTGCGGTCGACGTCCATCGGGTGCGGCAGCGCCTGGTTGCCGTCCCGCAGGTCGGTCGACAACCAGCGCGGCGCCGTGGTGATCCGCTTCGCCGGCCAGGACCGGTCGGCCAGATCCACGGCGGGCGCGGGCGCGTACCGCCGGTACGGCAGCCGGCTCGCCCGCTGCCTCACCTGTCCTACCGGAAAAGTCGCCTTTGCCATGGAGCCTCCCCCGTCCTAGCGAAAAGGTCTTCGGATCAGCGAAAAGGGGTCAGTCGAAGATCGGCCCCTGGGTGCGGGAACGCTTCAGCTCGGAGAAGCCGGGCGTGCCGGCGATCAGGACCAGCCCGTCCCAGAGGCGGCCGGCGGCCTCGCCGCGCGGGGCGGGCGACACCACCGGGCCGAAGAACGCGACGCGCCCGGCCGGCCCGTCCACCTCGACGACCGGGGTCCCCGCGTCGGGCCCCACCCGGCTGACCGCCTCCTCGTGCGACTGGCGGATCCGCCCGTCGAACTCGGTGCTCTCCATCGCCGCCGCGAGCGCGGGGTCGAGGCCGGCGGCCCGCAGTGCGTCGCCCACCGTCTCCGGCAGCACGTCCAGGCGATGACGCAGTCCCCGGTCGTGGAACCGCACGCCCAACGCCGCGTACAGCAGCGGCACGGCCTCGCCGTCGTAGCGCTGCTCGGCGGCGGCCAGCACCCGGAGCGGCTTGATCATCTCCCGGACCGTGTCCCGCTGCTCCGGCGTCAGGTCCTGGTTCTCGTAGAGGATCGCCTGGCTCATCAGGTCCCAGCACGGCTCGATCCCGCGTACCTGCTGCACCTGCACCAGCCACTGCGACGAGATCCACGCCCAGGGGCAGAGCGGGTCGAACCAGAAGCCCACCTTCATGCCGATCCTCCTCCTGAGGTCCCACGGATCGTGCGCAGCGCGCCGGGCAGGCAGGCGAGGACGCCGACGAGGATCGCCGCCACCGGCAGCACCATCCCCAGCCGCAGCGCCTCCGCGTACCGGTCCACCGGCGCGGCGCCGTCCGCCCACGCCGACAACCGCTGCGCCAGCAGCAGGCCCACCAGCGTGACCGCCGCGACCGGCCCGAGCTGGCGGACGGTGTTCAACAGACCCGACGCGGCGCCGGCCAGCGCCGGCTGCACCTCGCGCATCGCCACCGCGGCCATCGGCGCGATCAGCAGTCCGTTGCCCAGCCCGATCACCACCATCGGGCCGAGGAAGGTCAGCCAGGCCGCGTCGAGCCGCATCACCCCGGCGGCCCAGCCCATGCCGACGACGGTGAACAGCAAGCCGCCGAGCAGGACCACCCGGCCGTCGAGCCGGTCGGTGATCTTCCCGGCGAACGGCGCGAGCAGGGTGGAGATCAGCGCCGGGGGCGCCAACGCCAGGCCCGCGGCCAGGGCGGAGAAGCCCAGCACCGACTGGAAGAACAGGGTCATCAGCAGCATGAAGCCGATGATCCCGAAGGAGACCGCCGCGGCCACGACGACCATCGTGGAGTACGAGCGGATTCCGAGGAGCACGAACGGCACCAGGGGTTCCCGGTCCTGGCGACCGCGCTCGTGCCAGACGAACGCCAGCCCGAGGGCGACCGCCGCCGCGATCATGACCAGCGTCCACGGCGCCCAGTCGAACCGTTCCCCCTCCATGAGCGGGAAGGCCAGGCAGAACAGGGCGGCGGAGGCCAGCACGATGCCGCCGATGTCGAGCCGGTGCCGGCGGTCGAAGCGCAGGTCCGGCACGGCGACGAGGGCCAGGACCACCGCCGCGACACCGATCGGCACGTTGACCAGGAAGATCCACCGCCAGTCGAGGGTGGTGACCAGCAGGCCGCCGACGGACGGGCCCGCGACGGCCGCCACGCCGCCGACCGCACCCCAGATGCCCATGGCCAGGCCCCGCCGGGTGGGCGGGAACAGGCTCACGATCATGGCCATCGTCTGCGGCAGCAGAAGCGCCGCGCCGAGGCCCTGCGCGGCCCGGGCCGCGATGAGCTGGCCCGGGCTCTGGGCCAGCCCGCAGAGCAGGCTGAACACCGTGAAGACGGCGATGCCCACGACGAACAGCCGGCGCGGACCGAAGAGGTCACCGAGCCGGCCGGCGGTGATCAGCAGTACGGCCACCACCAGCACGTACGCGTTGACCGACCACAGCACCGTCGGCAGTGAGGCGCCGAAGTCCGCGCGGATGTCGGGGATGGCGATGTTGACGATGGACACGTCGAGCATCGTCAGGAAGAACCCGAGGGCCAGCACCACGAGACTGACCCACGGATTCTCCCGCCATCCCCCACGGGCGGCGGCCTCCTGCTGCAGGGCTTCGGACGTCACTCACTGCCTCCAGATTGCGGGCGGCACCTTGTTGGTGCGCTCGACGCGACTCACCTTGTCGACCCGGCGGGCGGTGATCGCCCCCGGAACCTGCCGGTGCACCGCTGCCAGGTGGTAGAACTGGGCGGTCAGGTGAGCCAGTACGTCCTCGGCGTCGGCGCCCCCGGAATACTCCAGCGTCAGCGCGGTGGCTGCCCTCGGCGACTCGGTGTCGCGGGTCAGGACGAGCTGGGCCTCCTCGACGCCGGGCAGGGTGCGCGCGGACGACACCACCTCACCGACGCTGAACAGGGCACTGCGCAGGCTCACCGCGTCGTCCGCCCGTCCCAGGACCCGCAGGCCGTCGGGACGGCCGCATCGGCACTCGGCGGACGCCAGCCGGTCACCGAGACGGTAGCGCACCGCCGGCATCGTCCAGCCCGTGCCACGCCGGGTCAGCAGCGCGCCCTCCTCCTCCAGCTCGAGCATCTGGTCGGGCATGACGTGCAGGGTCTGCAGGTCGCACGCGGGGGTGTTGGTGGCGATGATGTACGTCTCCACCGAGCCGTAGTTGGCCCAGTACTCCGCCTCCGGGAACGCCTTCTGGACGACCCGGTGCTTGGCGTCGGTCCACGGCTCGGCCAGCCAGATGATGGTGCGGATCGGCAGCGTCTCGTTCGCCGCGATCAGGCCCTCCGCGAAGTCGGCCAGCGCGCTCGGGGTGCCGGTGAGCGCGTCGAGGCCGATCTCGCGGAACATCGGGACCCAGTTGCCCACGTCCTCGGGCGCGTAGGCCCCGGACGGCAGCACCGTGCACCGCGACCGCTCGGCGAGGGCGTGGATGTAGTAGTGCGACGCCCACAGCCGGCCCGGGTTGAAGAGGTTGAGCAGCACGTTGTCGGGCCGCAGCGGCCGCCACTCCCGCAGCACCCGCTCCACCGCCTGGTGGTACGGCACGTAGGTGAGCTTCGGCTTGCCGGTGGTGCCGCCGCTGGACATCAGCGCGCTGCCCGTCTCCCGGGCCAGCTCGCGGGTCACCGCCACGATCTCCGCCGGGCCGCTCACCGCCAGGTCGGACAGGGCGGCGGCGTCCGACGGCACCGGCGCGCCGCCGCGCCCGTCCAGGCCGCGCGCCTGGGCCAGCACGTCCTCCCAGGGCAGGTCGCCGATCGTCGCGGTCATGCCGCGCCTCCCTCGCGGGCGATCCACGCGGCGTGCGCCGCGATGTACGCGCGGAACCGCGACTCGATCACCGGTCGCTGGATCTTGGCGATCTCCTCGGTGGTGGCGTACCCGACCGCGCCGTCCGGTTCCACCTCGGACAGCCAGAACTGGTTGCCGTCCCAGAGGAAGTCGGCCGCGAAGTACGGCATCTGGAGCTTCTCGGCGATGTAGTCGATCGAGCTCTCCAGCTCCTCCGGCAGCGGCGGGTACTCCAGCCGTCCCCCGTTGACCAGATTCGCGGTCAGCGACTCCCCCTGCGGGATCCGGCGCAGCACGGTGTGCGCCTTGCCGTCGATGACGTACACCCGGAAGTCGTTGACGCCGGTGCCGAGGTAGGGCTGGACGACCACGGCCGTGTCGGCGCCGCCGGCCAGGCCGATCAGCCCGCGCAGCTCGTGCTCGTTGTTGGCGAGGCAGACGCCCTGGCCCATGCCCCAGTACGCGGGCTTGACCAGCATGGGGAAGTCGAGCTTCTCCAGCACCGGCTCGTAGTGCCGGCTGATCGAGTCGCGGCCGGTGCCGATGCGCACGGTGGGCACCCGCGGGACGGGGCAGTCCCGCAGGTACAGCATCGTGGCCATCTTGTCCGTCGTGATGTACGACATGCGCGGATGGATGGGCAGGTAGAAGCCCGCCTGCTCGACGATCGAGTACGCGAACAGCTGGTTGCAGACCTCCTGCACCTGGTGCGGCAGCGACCACAGCGAGGTGACCAGGATGGTGTCCTCCGGGGTGATCCGCTCGCCGTCGAGGAACACCCGGGGCTCGTCGCCGACGGCCTCGACCGCCAGCGCCTCCGCCTTGTGCAGGGACATGGCGAGGCCGCAGTCCTTGGCGATCTCCGTGTAGGTCGTCCAGATGGCGGCTGCCTCCGCCGCCCGCTGGCGTACCGTGCCGCGGTCGGGGTAGATCCAGCAGAGCCGGCGGGCCAGCTGGGTGGGGGCGGGCGTCATGATTGCTTCTCCTCACTGGTCAGGAAACCGCGGACAGCGGCGCCGAACGCCTCGGGCTCCTCGAGGAAGCACAGGTGGCCGGAATGGTCGAGGAACTCCACGCGGGCGTCCGGCATGGCCTTGGCCAGCCAGTTGCCGACCTCCGGCGGGTAGACCGCGCTGCGGCGGCCGTGGACGAGCAGGGTCGGCAGCCGCAGGGCGGTCACCCGGTCCCGCCAGTCCTGCGCGAGCACGTCGGACAGCAGGCCGGCGACGGCGTCGGCGTCGGCGCCACGGGCCTGCCGGACGAGTTCCGCGACGAGCGCCGGGTCCGGGGCGGGACCGTCGACGGCGAAGGAACCGCGGACCAGGTTCTCGGCGAACGCCCCGCAGTCGCCGCGCACATCGCCGAGCAGCGCCGTGGCCCCGGCCCGGTCGAGGGAGCCGAACGCCGCGTACGGCCAGCCGTCGTCGGCGAGCAGCCACGGCGTCTGCTCCACGCTGATCAACCGGCGGACCCGCCGGGTGCCGAACGTCTCCAGGTAGGTCCAGGCGACGGTCGCGCCCAGTGACCAGCCCAGCAGCGTCACGTCGTCGGAGCCGAGGCCCTCGACGACCTCGTGCAGCGCGGCGGCGCAGTCGGACAGGGTGGGCGGCTGCGCCGGGGCGGGCGCGCCACCGTGCCCCGGCAGGTCGACGGTCACCACCCGGTGGTCGCGGCCGAGGTCCGCCACGGTGGTGTCGAAGAAGTGTCGGCTGGCGGCGAGGCCCGGGACGAGGACGAGGGTCGGCCCGGCGCCGTGGCTCTCGGCGCGCATCACCGGCTCACCAGCTCGAACTGGCGGCGCAGGGCGGGCTTGTCGATCTTGCCCACCGGCGTGTGCGGGATCTCGTCCACGAGGCGCACCGTCGCCGCCAGCCGGTGCCCGGCCAGGACGGCGCTGACCTGCCGGACGGCGTCCTCGGCAGCGACGCCGGGGCCCGGGCGGACCGCGACGAGCACCCGGTCGGTCAGCTCACCCGGATCGAGCGGCAGGCTCACCACCTGCGTGCCGGGACTGGCCGCGCGGCACTCGGCGTCCAGCACGGGAGCCAGCACCGGTCCGTCCGGCGTGGACAGCACCTCCGAGACCCGGCCGATGATCCGGAACGCGCCGTCGCCGACCTCCTGCGCCACGTCGCCCGTCCAGAACTCCCCGTCCCGGAACGTGCGCGCGTTCGCCGCGTCGGCGAAGAGGTAGCCCTCGCTGGTGCAGTCGGAGCGCAGCACCAGCTCGCCGATGCCGGTGTGCTCGTCCACCAGCGGCGCGAGCCGGGCGCCGACGCCGCGTACGGGCGGCATGGCCCCGCTCGTCTGCAACTCGTCGGCCATGTTGCCGAGGGCGAGGCCGAACTCGGTCGAACCGTAGATCTGCCGGATGTGGACGCCCAGCGTGTCCGCGGCGGCGCGCACCACGTCCGGGCTGAGGTAGGCGCCGCCGCAGAGTGGGCGACGCAACCTCGACAGGTCCACCTGTGCGTCGGCGCCGGCCCGCACGAGCATCTCGTAGTGCGCGGGCAGCGCGCTCATCACCGTCGCCCGCTCCCGCTGCAACCGGTCGAGGTACGCCCGCGGCGAGTCGTCCGGGTCGGCCAGCACCAGCCGGGCGCCGCTGAGCAGGGCGGCAAAGACGTGCAGGTCGGTGGCGTGCGCGACGTCCAACGGGTGCCGGCAGTAGAAGACGTCGTCGGCCACGATGCCGGTGTCGGCGAGCCAGCGCCGGCGCTCGGCGACGAACTTGTCCTGCCGCCACACCATCATCTTCGGAAAGCCGGTGGAGCCGGAGGTCCACAGCTGGCGGAACAGGCCGGCGTACGGCTCCTCGGGCGCCGGCGGCGCGTCGGTGTCGAGGTCGTCCAGCGACACGACCGGCACCGCCCCCGGGGCGACGTGGTGCTCCCGCCCGGCGACCAGCAGCACCGGCCGCGCCTGCCCGACGGCCCGTTCGGTGTCGGCGGCGGTGAAGTTGCGCATCAGCGGCACGTACCGGGCGCCGGCCCGGGCGACGGCCATGATCAGCGCGACGTAGCGGACGCTGTTGGGCAGGGCGAAGGCGACCGTGTCGCCGGCCCGGACCCCCCTGGCGTACAGCCCGGCGGCGAGCCGCTCGCCGAGCGCGACCAGCTCCCGGTAGCGGATCCGGCTGCCGTCGACGTCGACGACGGCAACGTGGTCCGGGCGGCGCGCCGCGACGTCGGCCACCGCCTGGCAGAGCACCGCGGTCATGCCGCCACCCACGCCGCGTAGGTGCCGAAGCGCCAGTCCTTGGCCAGGCAGTCGACCTGCCCGAACCCGGCCTTGCGCAGCCACTCGAGCTGATCCTCCAGCGTGGCGCAGATGTCGAGCTTCATCCGCTCGCGGCCCGCGGCCCACTCGTCGGGCGGGCACTCCGCGCGCTGCACGTGCGCCTCGTGCTGGAAGTCGTACATCGCCTCGACCTGCGCGTTGGGACCGGCCAGCTGCTCGACGTTGACGAAGACGCCCTGCGGGGTGAGCACCTCGCGGATGCGCTGGAAGAGGTCCTGCTTGTCCTCGTGGGTGAGGTGGTGGATCGCCAGGCCGGACACGACCGCGTCGAAGGGGCCGGCCGGCAGCGGGTCCTCCATGTCGCACACCAGCACCGTGACGCGGGGGTTGCCGGCGAACCGCTCCCGTGCCTTGGCGAGCATCGCGTCCGAGTGGTCGACCAGGGTCAACTCGGCCTGCGGGAGCTGCTCCAGGACGGCGCCGCCGAGCAGCCCGGTGCCGGCGCCGAGGTCGAGGATGCGGGCCGTCTCCGGGACGGTCTCGACGACCGCGTGCACCGCGCTGGCGTAGATGAGGTCGAAGGAGGGGATGAGCTTGCGCCGCATCACGTCGAACGTGCCGGAGTTCCAGATCTCGGGTTTGCTGTCGGTCCTGGTCATCGCGTGGTCCCTTCGCTTCGTGAGCTGAACAGTTGGGTCGAGGTCGGCCAGGTGGTGTCCGGCCGCCCTGTGTCCGGGTGCCGCGCCTGCTCGTCGGTGTTCCGGCGAGGCACGCCGCCGGGCTGTCGTCGACGGGCCGTGCCGGGCCGGGTCAGCACCAGAGCTTTCCGCGCAGGTAGTACGGCTCGGCGTCGGGTTCGTCGGGCCGGGACTCCTCCGCCGCGCCGATGTGCGCCGCGACGAGGGCGGCGACCTCGGCGACCCGACCGGGGCGCATGACCGAGTAGTGGGTCCCGTCGACCGGGTGCGGGTCGGCGGCGCCCGGCAGGATCTCGTCGAGCGGCACCAGGCCGGGGAAGGCGTCGCGCCGGGTCTCCCGCGCCCGCAGCAGCAGGAGCCGCTCGTGCGGCGTGCCCGGCCGGTGTCCCTCCAGGATCTCCGAGTTGCGGCGGTAGACGCCGAACAGCCGACCCAGGTCGTCGGCGTCGAGCGGCGCGGCGAGCAGACCCGCCCGGACCAGCGAGTCCTGCAGGGCGCACAGGGCCGCCGGCAGCTCGCCGGCGGGCACCTCCGCGGGCAGGTGACCGCTGACGTCCTCGCCCTGCGCCAGGTCGGTGAAGAAGCCGGCGAGCCGCTGTCGGAGGCTCACGGCCACGGCCTCCGGCCGGCCCGTGAACGAGTCGATCGCGGTGACCGAGCGGACCCGCCGCCCCTGCTCCGCCACCAGCCCGGCGACGTGCGCCGACACGGTGCCGCCCATCGACCAGCCGACGAGGTGCACGTTCGCGCCCTCCGGCAGCACGTCGCAGAGGGCGTCGCCGTACCGGCCGGCCAGCTCCGTCATGTCGGCCGGCGGCTCCTCGCCGGGTTGCAGGCCGGCTGCCCGCAGCCCGTACACGGTGGCCCCGGCCGTGACCGCGTGCCGGTCGAGCGCCTCGACCAGCGGCTCGTAGCAGAGCACGTCGCCACCCACCGGATGGACCAGCACCAGGGTGCGGGCGTGATCGCCGTCCTTGATGCGCACCAGCGGCGTACCGCCGTGCGGGTGCTGCTCGGCCCGCAGCAGGCCCGCCTGGTCGGCGACCGTGCGGCTGCGCATCAGCGACGCCAGGGGCAGAGTCCGGCCGAAGCTCGCCCTGATCCGGTGGAACAACCGGACCGCGAGCAGGGAGTTGCCGCCGAGGGCGAAGAAGTCGTCCGTGACCCCGCGTACGTCCGGGCCGAGCAGTTCCTGCCACAGGCTGAGCAGCCGGGCCTCGTCCGCCGTGCGCGGCGCGACGACCACCTGGTCCGTTCCGCGTACGACGGGACCGGCGGCCAGCCGCGCGACGAGTGCCTTGCGGTCGACCTTGCCGTTCGCCGTCAGTGGCACCGTGTCGACCACGGTGACGACGGCGGGCACCATGTACGACGGCAGTTCGGCGGCGAGGTGCGACCGCAGCGCGGCCGGGTCCGGAGCGGCACAACCCGGTGCCGGGATGACGAACGCCGCAAGGTACGACTCGCCCCGCCCGGCGGCCACCACCGCGACCGCCTTGCGCACGTCGGGATGGTCGGACAGCCGGATCTCGATCTCGCCGAGCTCGATGCGGTGCCCGCCCACCTTCACCTGGTCGTCCTGGCGGCCCAGGAACTCCAGGATGCCGCCGGGCCAGTACCGCGCCCGGTCCCCGGTGCGGTACCGCCGCTCGCCGGTCACCGGGTCGGCGGAGAAGGACGCCCGGGTCAGGTCGGGCGCGTTCCGGTAGCCGTCGGCCACCCCGACCCCGCCGATGTAGAGGTCGCCGGGCACCCACGCCGGCGCGTCGGCGAGCTGCCGGTCCAGCACGTGCATGGTCTGGTTGGCCAGCGGATGGCCGTACGGGACGCTCGACCAGCCCGGCGTCAGGTCCTCCGTCCAGAAGTAGTTGGACCAGATGGACGCCTCGGTCGCCCCGCCGGCGGCCATGACCCGCGCCGTGGGGCACGCCTCCGCGATCCGGTCGAGCAGCGGCAGCGGCACCCAGTCGCCGCTGAGCATGACGAGCCGCAGCGCGCGGAGCATTTCCGGCGCCCGGCCGGCCAGGTATTCCAGCGTGACGGAGAACAGGGCGGGCACCGAGTTCCAGAGCGTGATGCCGTGCTGTCGGCACAGCTCCCCCCACTGCTCCGGGTCGGGCACGTCGCTGTGGGCGGGCACGACCACCGTGCCACCGGCGCCCAGGACGGCGAAGATGTCGAAGACCGACAGGTCGAACGCGAGCGAGGAGACCGCGAGCACCCGGTCGGCCGACGTCAGGGCCAGCCGCCGCGTCAGGTCCCGCAGGGTGTTGGTCGCCGCCCCGTGGGAGATCACCACGCCCTTCGGGGCTCCGGTGGAGCCGGAGGTGTAGATGACGTAGGCGGTGCGCCGCAGGTCGCCGCCCAGGCCGTCGGGGCCGGTGCCGCCGGAACCGGTGCCGCCGTCCGTCGGCACCGCGACGACGGGCAGGTCGGGCAGCCCGTCGAGCGGCGCGGCGTCGACGGCGACGACCGCGGTCGCGCCGCTCTGCCGCAGCACCTCGCCGACCCGTGCCTCGGGCCAGGTCGGACCGACCGGCAGGTACGCGCCGCCCGCCCGCAGGACGCCGAGCACGGCGACCGGCTGCTGCCACGACTTGGGCACCCGTACGGCGACCAGGTCGGTGCGCCCCGGATCCGTGCCGACACCCGCATCCCGCAGCCGGACCGCCAGCGCCGCCGACAGGCGGTCGAGCTCGCCGTAGGTCAGGCTCCGCTCGGCGTCGACGACCGCGACGGCGTCCGGCCGGCAGCGCATCTGGTCGACGGCCGCCTCGTGCAGCTCGCCCGCCAGGCCGGGCGCCTCGGTGCGGTTCGCCCGCCGGCGGGCGGCGAGTTGCCGGTCGGGCAGTGGCTGCGGGCCCGCCCCCGTCCACGCGTCGGCGTTCGCGGCGAGCTGCCGCAACCGGTGCCGGTGGTATTCGGCGAGGTCGTCGACGAGGCCCGGCGGGTACGACGACCGGTCGTGGTCGAAGTTGCACACCAGCGCGCCGTCGAACTCGAAGACCTGGTGGTCGAGGAGGACCTCGGGGGTGGCGATGGCGCTGTGCGCCAGCGTGGCGGCCGGCAACGCGAGCCGGAAGCCGTCGGAGATGCCGGGCACCAGGTCGAGGCCGCTGCTGAACACCACCGGTACGGGGTTGCCGACACTGCCGTCGCGCCGGTTGAGCTCCCGGCCGACCGCGACCCCGGAGTACTCGCCCGCGTCGAGGTCGTCGTACAACTGCTTCTGCAGCGCCTGGCACCGCTCGACGAAGGAGCCGGGCATGTCGTCGTACGTCACCAGCAGCGTGCTGGCGGCGTTGCCCCACATCCGTTCCCGGCCCGGCGCGCCGGTCACCCGGTCCGAGGACAGCACCGACACCGTGCCGGACTGACCACCGGACCAGCGCAGCAGACACTCGACGTAGAGGGCGAAGAGCGCCAGGCCGGCCGACACCCCCTGCTCGGCGGCGTGGTGTCGGAACCGCTTCCAGTCGTCCACGTCGAGCTGGTGCGCCACGCGGTGCAGCGGCACGTCCCGGTCGGGCTCGGCGGCCTGCGTGTCCAGGGCGCGCGGCAGATCGGGGGCGGGCGGCAGGCTGTCCAGGCGGGACCGCCAGTACCGCTCGGCCGTCCGGCGGGCCGGCAGCGACCTGCGGCGTTCCTGCTCGACGAGGTAATCCGCGAAACTCTCCGCCTCCGGCGCGGGGCGATGGGAGGGGTCGACGTAACAACGGGCCAGCTCGGCGAAGAACAACTGGATCGTGGCTCCGTCGAACACCGTCAGTCGTAGCGCGACCTGCAGATTGGTCCCGCCGTCGGGCAGTCGGACGAATCGGAAAAGGAAGGGTCGACCGGCATCGTGCGGCGGTATGTCCGACACTATTTCGCGGCGCAGTCGCTCCAGTTTTCCGGGCACTTCGTCGATGCGGCAGGCCGACAGATCGCGCACGTCCACGAGCAATTCCGGCCGGTCGTCCGCCATGGGGGTGAAATGCTGCGTGGCCTCCGGCATCACGCGCGTACGGAGCACGGGACGCACCTGCCGCAGCCGGGCGAGAGCATCGGCGAAACGCTCCGGGTCGGGCGGCGTGGCGGCGGGGAACGCGTACTCCTGGATGTAGAGAGCCGGCGAGGCATGGCCCGCGACCCCCTGCTCACCGATGAGATACGCCTGCTGGAGGTCGGTGAGCGGCAGGCGGGTCGGGCCGCCGGTGAGCGCGCCACCCGGGGCGGACCCACCCGTGGACGGATCCTCGCCGAGCAGCGCGACGAGTTCGGCGATGCACGCCTTGATTACCGCTCTTGATTGTTCATCGAGCGACGGTGGATTTGACTGCCCGTTCCGAATACTTGACAAAAAAGCCGCTTCCCCCCGTGGGAACACAGGCATTCGGCAATCCCCCAATGATTTCCGTCCGACGCCATGCCGGACAACAGCTCATCAGAAACCGGATTTGCGATTCCCGACTGTAGTTGACCAAGTCGACCCGAACGGTCAGGATGATCAGTGATCTGGATCACAGCACTATTTTCGGCGTCACCGAGCGTCAGGGCGGGCGCGATTGGAACGCGAATTCGCAGGCCGGCACCCGATCTGCGGGTAATCGCTCTGTCACTGACGCGTGACGATGGCATGGGAATGTCACCTACCCGGCAGCGACGCTGGCGGGCCGGGGTGGCGAAGGAATCCCGTGTAGCGCATAATGCGCGGCCGAACCGCCGCGGCATCCCGATGAGTGCCGACAGTGGGAGGTATCGTGCCGCATCGACGGATAAGCAGGGACTTGCGGCTTACGGCGGTCGGTCGGCAGCCTTGGAGGCGACGGCGGGCGGCTGTGGCGGGCGGCTGCGGCGGCGACTGTCGAAGGGGCCCTGGATGTTCCGACGCCCGAAAGTGTCGGTGTCCGACACTACGGTGTCCCGATGACCGACGTATCCGTCGCACCCGTGGTCCGCATCCGCCCTCCAGAGGACGGAGGCGAACGCGAGATCCTGTCCGGCCTGCTTGACTTCCTGCGTGCCTCGGTCGTGAACAAGGTCGCCGGGCTCACCGACGAGCAGGCGTTCGGTCGGCCGGTGCTCGCGTCCGGGCTCACCCCCGCTGGGCTGGTCAAGCACCTGACCGGGGTGGAACGGTACTGGTTCAGCATCGACTTCGCCGGTCACGAGTTGCCCCCGCCGTGGACCGACGACGAGCCCGGTGCGTTCGCGCTCGCCCCCGAGGACTCGCTGGCTGAGCTCGTCGAGGCGTACCTGGCTGAGTGCGCGCGGTCCTCCGCGGTCGTAGCGGGCGCGGCCCTCGACGACCGCGCCCGGGCCGCCGACGTTTCCTTCACCCTGCGGTACGCGCTCGCGCACATGATCCAGGAGACCGCGCGTCACTGCGGCCACCTGGACCTGCTGCGCGAAAGCATCGACGGGCAGGCCGGCGAGTAGTCAGCCCCTCCGGCTGGCGGGGATGGCAGCCACAGCAGCAGCCGCCATCCCCCGCTTGCCGCTCACCTCAATCCGGTTGGATCCGTGTTCCCGCGGCAGGTCGGTGCCCGCCGCCCGGACAGCCCGGCCGTGGGCACCCCTGCGGACGATGGGCGCACCGTCAGCGGTCGGCCCGGCCCCGCCGGACCCGACGGTGCCGCCGCCACACGTGCAGCACCACGCCGGCGGCGATCACGGCCAGCAGGGCCCACTCGCCGATCCCCAGCTCACGCTCCAGGCGATGGTAGGAGGCCGCGCCCAGGTAGCCGAGCAGCGCCACGGTCGTCGCCCACACCAGCCCGCCGGCCAGGTTCGCCCGCAGGAACGGCGGCCACGGCATCCCGCCGGCGCCAGCGACCATCGGCACGACGGCCCGCAGGACCGCCACCCACCGGCCCACCACCACCGCCCACGCGCCGCGTCGGGCGATCAGGCGGCGGGCACGCCGGATGCCGGCGCGCCGGCGCGCAGACCCGGAGGCTCGGGCAAGCATCTGCGAGCCGTACCGTCGGCCCAGCGCGTAGCCGACCTGGTCACCCAGGCACGCCCCGACCGTCCCGGCGACGACCACCACCCACAGCGACAACTCACCGGAGTGCGCCACGAGCCCCCCGATCAGGATCGCCGTCTCGCCCGGTACCACCAGCCCGAGCAGGGTCGAGGACTCCAGGGCCGGCAACACGAACACCAGGGCCAGGACGAGGACCGGCGGCAACCCGGTAAGCACCGCCACCAGCCGGTCCACCCCCTGATTGTCGCCCACAACCGGTTGATTCGCGGCCGAGAACCCCTCCGGCGCCGACGTCTTCCGGGCAGTCCTCCAGCAGGTGCAGCAGGAGGTGGCCGAGCAGGTCGTCGCGGCCGCCGAGGCGCAGGACGATTCATGGGCGCGGCGTGGTCGCCGCGAGCGCTGACCCGACCTGTCCGGATGCGGTCATGGCCGCAGCCGGACAGCGCATCAGATCTGGCGTCGCCCGACCTACTCACTAACCTGGCGTCGCCGGGCTGTTCCCGGCGATGCCGCACCTCTCAATGGATCGATAATTATCTTGAAGAACACAAGGAACGTGCTGATCGCCGGGGCGGGTGCATTGCTGCTCCTGCTCTGCTGCGGCTTTGGCGTTTTCGGTTACCGGGTCATGTTCAAGGACGACGCCGAGGATGTGGCGGAGAAGTACCTCTCCGCCATCCAGGACAGAAAGGTCGATGACCTGCGGGCGGTGATCTGCGCCAGCGAGCGGAAGCGGTTCGATGACGATGACGCGTGGGATGACGACGAAGGCCTGCTGGACTGGGAGATCACATCCAGCAAGGAGCGCGAGAACTCGGCGACCGTGACCGCGGAGTTCACCGGAACCGACAACGGCAAGGTCAGGACCGGCAACATCACCATGACCCTCCTCAAGGAGGACGGCGACTGGAAGGTCTGCGACGTCGACGAGACGCGGGACTGAATCGGTAGGGAGCGACCGCCACACGCGGTCGCTCCTTCCGATGTCAAGGCTGCGTCCGCGTCCTCGCCCGCCCAGGACCGGAGAATGGCGTCGCCGAACCACTCGGCCCGATCCCCGACCTCGACCGGGCCATCGAGGTCGCGCTCGCCGACGCGCCGTTCGAGCTGACCGTCGGCAGCCAGGAGAAGGTACGCGGCAGGTGCCGAGCCCTGGCCGCCGAGACACCCCGGCGTGACTCTCCTTCCGGGTCTCGCCCGGCACGAGGACCGGCCTGGCTCGCCGGCGCAAGCGTCGCGATCGTGCCTCGCACGCCGATACGGTCCGCCTCGTCGCACTGGAACCGTGGCCGCGAGTACCCCACTTGTGGTCCTTTGTCGTACGCGGGGGCGACCTGGCTTCAATCTGGCCGGCCAGCGGGTGCGAACTGATTCCGATACGTACCCGCGTGGTCGAGGCGCTGGCCTGGGCCTGGGTCAGGGGCGGGGCAGGTACACCCGCCAGTCGGCGACGGTGACCACGTCGAACGCGCCTGGTTCGGGGCCGAGCCGCTGGTCGAGCCGGGCGGCCAACGGCGAGCCGACCGGCGCGACCCAGGCTGCGTCGGGATCGGCCGCCACCGCCCGGCGGTATGCGGGCAACCGGTCGAAGCCGGGGCGCAACTCGTCGTCGACCACCGCGCAGACCACGTCCTCACCCGTGGCGTAGGTGAGCCGGTTGCAGGTCCAGTAGCCACCGCGCACGTGCCGTACGCCCAACTCGACGAGGGCGTCGACGAGCGCGCGATGCCGCTCGGCCTCGGCGTAGGTGGCCGGCACGGTACGGATCGCCTCGGCGGTCGCCACCGCACCCGTGGCGAGGATGGCCGCCAGTACGACAGGCGCCACCACGCGGAGGACGCCGGAGCGTCGACGGGCCGCGCGCCACAGCGGCCAGAGCAGAGCGGGGGCCGCGACCGCCAGGCAGGAGAGGTAGCGGGAGCTCTCCACCGGGGTCCGCCCGGCCGCGCTGCTCACCACGTACGCCGCGAGCACCGCTGCGGCCCCGGCCAGCAGCGCCAGCCGCACCGCCGCCGACACCCGCTGGTCGTCTCCCCCGGCGGCCCCGCCGGGGCGTGGACCGTCACCGTTCCCCGCGGCTGGCAGGACTTCGACATCTGCTGTCGAACCCTGCGCTGCAGGGAGGATGCGCCAGGCGGACAGGATGGCGAGGAGCAGCAGGACGGGGAATGCGAGCGCCCACCAGAGCTGCCAGGTGGCGCAGTGGCTCGGCGAG
>NZ_JBFAVI010000094.1:0-24739 GCF_040679695.1 Micromonospora sp. NPDC052213 | reverse complement strand
GACCGTTCCGGCAGCTGGTCGATACCGGACCGTACGGTCAGGGCAGGGTGATGCGCACCTCGATCCGGCCGTCGTGCGGCACCCGCAACGTGTGCACCCGGCGCCGGGCGTCGCGCAGATACGTCCGGGACGTGCCGGTCACGGTGGCCGACCGTACGCTGTCCCAACTGATCGTGATGACGGTGCCGCCGCGACGGATGGTCAGGCCGTCGGTGCTGGCAGCCGCGTTGGAGTGCATCGGTGGAATCGCGGCGGCATGCCGTTGTCTCGGTTGCTGGCGCCTCGGGCGATGGCGGGTGAAGCGCGGAGCCTGGCCTCGTCGTAGGCAACACGGGCTGAACGACTATGCGCGAACGCTGCCCGCCAGTCCCCACTAGCGGACCGCATCGTATCGAGTCAGTCCTCGTCGGCCAGTTGCCACAGGTGCAGGGCCGTCTGGTCCTTGGAGACCGTGTACCAGGCGGCCTGCCCCGCTGATCGGGGAGATCCCGCGACCGGGAAGGGGTAGGCGATCCGGCCGCGCACCGCCATCGTGTGTGGGTCGACAAGCCAGTGGCGGGGGACCGCCGCGTGGTATTCGGTGCCGACCACGGCGGTGTCGTCGTACGGGAACGCCGCCTCGTAGTCCCACCGGACGCGGTCGTCCTCGCTTGGGTGAGGCGGCACGGCTTCCTCGGCGTCCAGGCTCCGCAGCTCCATGCCATCCTTTGCCCGGTGCAGGTAGAGGGACCACTGCCCCGTATCCGTGGTCAGGAAGTGCTCACCGGACGGGCTCACGGCGAGGAAGACCTCCTCGACGAACCGCTGGACATTGAGCTTCGTGCCATCCCAGTGCCCCCACAGCACGGGCGAGTTCTCCTCGCCCTCGACGACCGTCAGCCCCATGTACGCCGGGTTCGGATGGGGGAAGTGATAGGAGGCCGATCCCACGGTCATCGTCCCGACCCGGGTCAGCACCGTGCCGTCGACCGGGTCGAGGATCAGCCACTCCTCCTCGACGTCGCTCCCTGCACGGTTGCGGACGTGGGCCCACAGGAGCTTGCCGTCCGAGGAGAAGGCCGCCGAGCCGCTGTCCGCGTGCCCGTGGTGGTAGTCGTCGGCGTACTCGGAGAACGAGGCATGGGCCTCGGTGCACTCGGCGGCGGACCAACAACCGTGCCGAAGCTCCCACCGCACGGCGCCGGCCGAATCCACGGCACGCAACGCGTGCACGCCGGCGAACACCGCAACATCACTCGCCGGAGCGACCGCAACCGAGCCGTACCCGCGAGGCCAGGGCGCGGGGAAGTGAACCTCCGGCCCCTCCCCGCCCAGGTCGCGGACGGCCAGCTCGGTGTCCCCGCGCTGCACGAGCAGCCTGCGCCCGGGCCAGTGCAGCACCTGCGGAGAGTCTGCGGACGCCGGGTTCAGCGGTGCGGCCACAGTGGTGACAAGACGAGCGACGGTCATGGAGTCCTCCGGCGCACGCGGGCGCGAAACAGGGAACCTGGCAGCGCCCACCATACGGGGGACACCAGAGCACCGGGGCCTGACAACGCGACCGGAGGTCAACAGGCTTCGACGCCCCAGACGCACTCACATCGACAGTTCCGGGCGTTGGCCGACGTGGAGTGCCGGCCACGGGACGTGACGGCTCCCGGCTGGCTACGCGCCCGGACGGCGGCAGATCAGTGCGTTCCTCACCGTCATTTGGCCGACCCGTCGGGCCGTGGTCTCCGAGCGCTCGACGATGCTGTGCAGCACCGGATGGGATGCGGCCCCGAGTCGCGATCTCTTACCGACCGGTGGCGCCGTCGATAAGCTCCCGCAGGATGTCGGCGTGACCGGCATGCCGGATGGTCTCGCTCGTCATGTGGGCGAGCACCCAGCGAAGCGTACGAGGCGCGTCACCGACCGGCTGCGCGGTGAGGACATCCGGGCCAGCGGCTGCGCTGATGTGGGCATCGCTCTCGGCGATCGCAGCCCGGTAGCCGGCGATGATCTGATCTGGGGACCGGTCTGGCTCGACCACCATGTCGAAGTCCACGTCGGCGTAGCGCGGGTCGCCAGCGACCGTGTAGCCGAACCAGTACCGTTCGGCGTCGGTCAAGTGCTGGACCAGGCCCAGCAGTGTGGTATCGGAGACGACCAGGCCGCGCCGCAGCTGCTCCTCGTTCAAGCCCGCGACCTTCTTCAGCACGCATGATCGAGCGAAGGACAAGAAGGCGAGGGCGGTGTCGAGCTCGCCCCCGTCGTTCCGCGGTACGGCTTCGCGCTGGGATTCGATCATGGCTCGACCTTACGTGATCGTCATCGGGAGGGAGGTACGCGTGGATGTCGTCTGAGTGGTTCCGGCCAGGCTCCCGCTCATCGGCTACAACGTGCGCACGCCGGGCATGGCCAGGTCCTGCCGGTACGGTCAGCCTCCATGACCTTCTGGTTGTCCGTTCAGCCCCGCGACGCGCCACGCGATTTCGGCGTGGACGTCGCGGGGTACGACGCCCGGGTACACAACCTCGCCGCCTTCGTTGAGGCGGCGCTGCAACGGGTGGTCGACGGCGCGAGGTGGCTGCGGCGTTCCTTCCCGGCCCGCAGCTACCTTCGCCTTTACGTCACCGTGCACACCGAAGAGGAGCCGTCCGTCAAGCACGTGCGGACGCGCGGCCAGGGCGGCGCCAAGGAAATCGGCTACCTGGTGCGGGTACCGGTGGCGTGGTTCGACGTGCCCGGTGACGGACTACTCGCGGTCCGGTTGTTCCGGGCGCTGCTGGGCGCGTTGGAGGCCGTCGGCGTGGAGCAGTGCCTCGGAGCGCCCCCGGTACGCGCCCCGCGTTCCGACCCGGGGCGGCCGGAACTGGTGGACCTCTTCGTGCCGCCCGCCGCCCGGCCCGCCGGTGCCACGGTGACCGCTGGCCGGGTCCGAGAGGCGATGGACCGGATGAAGCCGGACCAGCTGGTCCTCGCCGCGACCGTGCCGGCGACGCTCGCGGTACGGCGCGACCGGGAGGTCGTCGTCCGGGCGCTCGGCGAGGTGGTGCAGGAGTTCGAGGTGCGGTCGGGCGGAAAGGAGGGGGTACGGGTATGGGTGGTCGGACAGGGCGGGTGAGCTGGCGGATTGGGTCGGAGGGTCTGAACCGGACGGCGGCGGGGGACCTGCGGGAAGCAGTGGCGGCGGTCGAGCACTGGTTCACCGTGCTGGGCAACATCGTCAGCGCGACGCTGTCGCGGGACCTCACCCTCGAGGTAGTGACGGGTGACGGCGATCGCGTGCTGACGGACGTCGCAGGCCCGGACACCACGCGGATCGTCCTGCCCCGTTCCCTGGTCGGCGCCGACGCCGAGCAGCTGCGGGTGTCACTACTCGACGGCGCGCTGGCGGCCGTGGCCGCCACAGCCGCCGGAACGGCTGGTGAGGCGCCCGAGATCTGGCGGCGCCCGGACGATCACCCGGATGACGGCGGGGACACCCTCGCCGAGGTGCTGGACACTCTCGATCCCGAAGACATCTTCGTCGCCGGCCGCCTCGATGGGACTGCGGCCGACGAACTGGCCCGGTTCCATCAGCTCGACGACTACGTCGTTGAGCGGGTAGACGGGTCCGGGGTGGCCGAGGTCACCGACGCCGAGGCCGGCTGTGCCAGCGTTTCCTGGCAGGTCCGTCTCATTCACGGCTGATCAGTCCGGCCGCCGCGATGCTATTGAAGAACTCGAAGAGCTCATACCTGACCTACCGCACCGGAACCCTCAAGGCCGCCAAGGCCCTCGACGTCACCTGCGCCTTGTACAACGCGACGAAGGCGGCATGGAACGCGGTCACCGTCCCGGCCCAGAAGAACGACCCCAACTGCTGAACACGCAATGGTGGGGCGGCTCCGGTGTGGAGCCGGCCGCCAGCGTCACCTGCCTGAATATGCCGCCTGAATACCGTTGAATACCGCTGGCGGTCACAAACACTTCAAACTCGCCGGGTTCGATAGTTCTCTTCCTATTGACCATCGCGCCCTGCCGCGACGCCACCAGCGTCCACGCGGACGCCAGAGAAGAGGAAACCCATGAGACCTATCGGTACGCGAAGCCGCCGGCTCGGCCTCACCGCCACCTTCGCGACGGTTGCCGCAGCGATTGCCTTCGGCGCGCCCGCCCACTCAGCTCTCGCCGAAGGCACCATCCTGTCCGCCGGTAACGGCACCGCCGTCCGCGGCTCGTACATCGTCGTGCTGCGCGATTCAGCGGTCACCCCCAGCGCGGTTCCCAGCCGGGCCAGGGGCCTAGCGAGCCGATACGGCGGAACCGTCGGCCACATCTACACCGCGGCCCTGCGCGGCTTCGAGGTCAAGCTGCCCGAACGGGCGGCACGCCAGCTCGCCGCCCACCCCGACGTCGACTACATCGAGGAAAGCCAGACGGTCTCGCTCACGGACACGCAGACGCCCGTCCCTCCTGGGGCCTCGACCGGATCGACCAGCGAGCGCTCCCGCTGAACAACGCCTACACCTACCCCACCAACGCCGGCGCGGGATTGAAGGCATACATCATCGGCACCGGCATCAACCTCACCCACGTCGACTTCGGTGGCCGCGAGATCTCCGGCATCAACGCCATCGACAACGACAACAACGCCACCGACTGCCACGGCCACGGCACCCACGTCGCAGGGACCGTCGGTGGCACCGCCCACGGCGTCGCCAAAGCGGTCACCCTGGTTGCCGTACGTGTCATGAGCTGCACCGGCGGCGGCACCACGGCAGGCATCATCGCCGGCATCGACTGGGTCACCAGCGACCACACCACGGGCGCAGCCGCAGCGAACATCTCGCTGGGCGGCTCAACCAGCAAACCGATGGATGCCGCGGTGACCAACTCCATCGCCGACGGCGTCACCTACGTGGTCGCCGCCGGCAACCTCTATGGCTCCGACGCCTGCGGCTTCTCCCCCCAGCCGCGTACCGAGCGCGATCACCGTCGGCTCCACGACCGACACCGATGCCCGGTCGGGCTTCTCGAACATCGGCAAGTGTCTGGACATCTTCGCGCCCGGCAGCAACATCACCTCAGCAGGGATCGGCTCGGACACCGCGACCAGCGTCAAGAGCGGCACCTCGATGGCGTCTCCGCACGTCGCGGGCGCCGCAGCACTGGTCAAGGCGCTCAGCCCGAGCTTCACCCCGCAACAGGTACGCGACTACCTCGTCAACACGGCCACCCAGAACGTCGTGACGAACCCCGGCGCGAACTCACCGAACCGCCTACTCTTCATCGGCTAGCCGCCCGCGCCGACCGTGACGGTGCTCAGCGGAACCGTGGCGCGCCGTCCCAGGCGACTGCCGTCGCGGAGCACCTGGCCGTGCATCACAAGGACCGCCGACCTCGCGGACGGGGCCGAGGTCGGGCATCGTCGTCGGTCTCCGGCACCGGGGTGAGGTCGGGCACGCCGGCCTTGGCGTTCGTCCGGTAGGGGAGTGGTGCCAGGTCGACTGCCGGCCCCGAGGACGGTCGCGATGTGGCGCGGTCGGTCAAGTCGTTGGCGCGCACGTCCAAGACTCGACCGGTGTCGGCGAGCAAACTTATGCCGTCACCGCGCTACACGCGCCAACTGTCTCGGAGGACCGTTATGGGTAAGCTCGTCGTCTCGATGTTCACGACACTGGACGGCGTCATTGAGCGACCGGATCGCTGGGCGTTCCAGTTCGCAAGTGCCGACTCGATGGAGCAGGGCCTGCGCCAGTTGCACGACGCCGAGGCGTTGCTGCTCGGCCGCGTCACGTACGAAGGGTTCGCCGCGTCCTGGCCGAACATGACCGACGAAGCGGGCTACGCCGACAAGATGAACACGATGCCCAAGTACGTGGTGTCCACCACCCTGGACGAGCCCACCTGGAACAACACGACGGTCATCGCCGACGACCCGGCCGCCCGGATCGGGAAGGTGAAGACCGACCTGAACGGGGATCTGCTCGTCTTCGGCAGCAACGCGCTCGTCACCCGGCTGCTGCCACACGGGTTGATTGACGAGATCCGCCTGGTGACCTACCCGGTCGTGATCGGGGACGGCACGCGCCTGTTCGCCGGCGGTGACGGGATGGCGTCGTTCCGGCTGCTGGATACCGCCACCTTCCAGTCCGGCGTCGTGGTGCTGACCTACGCACCGGTCAACGAGCAGGACGCGGCTGCGGCATCGGCCTGAACGGCGTCGCCGGTGCAGCGAATGCGTCACCACGTTCGGAGCCGGCCGGCTTGGCCCGGGGCGGCGGAGCGTCACCCACGTGTACGGATGAGCCGGCGGCACGAATGCCTTCGACCGACTGTGTGTGGCGTCCTGCCGCCGGCTCCGGGCCGACTACCTGCTGGCCTCGATGCCCGCATGGACGCGAACCACCCGCAGGTCGACGGTCCGGTAGTCGACGGGCACCTTCCTCATGTCGACGCGTCCACCGAACCGCTGTTCGGCCGCGCGGCGGAGCGAGGAGCGCACCTGCCGGTTGCCGGTGCGGCAGCGCGCACCGCGCCGAGAGTTTGACTGGCGGCGACAGGGTTGAGCGACATGCGCCGGTAGTCGCTGGGTGGCACGCCGAAGGCGGCCCGGAACAGCCGGCTGAAGTGCGCAGCGTCGGATAGACCCCACCGGGCCGCGACGGCGCCGACCGCCACGCCGCTCTGTGCCGGATCGGCGAGGTCCTTGCGGCAACGGTCGAGGCGCCTCTGGCGGATCCAGGCACCGACCGAGGTCTGCTCCGGAGCGAACAGCCGGTGCAGTTGACGCAGCGAGACGTGGTGTGCTGCGGCGATCACCGCGGGCGTGAGGTCGCTGTTCCCCAGGTGCTGCTCGATGAAGGCCTTCACCTGGAACAGCAGTGTCTGCTGTGACGACTCGACCGGGTCGGGGTACCCGGTGTACTCGGCGAGCGCGGTGCCCAGCAGGTCGAGCAGGATCGGCGCCAGCCGTGCCGCGGTGGCCGGATCGTACTGGCCGATTTCCCGGGCGACGCGACCCAGCATCGGGGCGAGCAGTCCGCCGACCCCGGTTGCGGGCACCGCGATCGCGGTGAGCCCGGCAACCATGCCAGGCCGGACCGGGAGCAGCCCGCGCGGAAACCCGAACACCGCCAGCTCCACCGCGTCGGTGTAGACCAGATCGTACGGGCGGCTGAAGTCGTAGACGCCGAACGTGTCGGGGGCGAGGATCGTCTCCCGGCCGTCCTGGGTCAGGCGCGGGTGGCCGCTGATCGGCAGTACCACACGGTAGAGGTCCGCGTCACCCTTGCGAATCAGGCCGGGCGTTCGGTGGACACCGTGGGGCGTGCTGGTACGGACATTCGCCACGCCCACGTCGCCCAGCTGGCCGGTCGTGATTTCACCGTGCAACGGCACATCCGGGTCGATCCGCATGTCCAGCGGGCCGAGGGTGTCGCAGACGATGGACCGCCACCGTTCGCGCCGCTCGGCTGCCGGTGTATCCGCGGTTCTGACGACCGTGAGCACTGATAGACCTCCCTGACTCGTGCCGCAACGGTAGCGGCCGGCGGACGAGGTTCGGCGTCGCAGCGACCGCGATCGTCAGCGGGTGTCGCCCGGCTCGGCACCGGTCCGGTCGGTCATGGACCTGGTTTCGACCAGCAATTCTCACCCTCCCCCGGGACGGGCACGGTTCCACCTGACCTATCAAAGGCTGCGAATGGGCATAGCCCTGACCAGGACTCTTCGGTGGGGCCGAACGGTTTTGCTCGGTGCGGGACACGGACTGAACCATCGTCGCGGTTGGACCCTGTGGCATCGCGACCGCGGTGAGTCTTGATGCCGCCAGCGGAAGACAGGAAACACCGGTGACACTGTTCAGAATCGTACGGGTATGCGCCGTTCGCGGCGGTTGACCACGGAAACAGTGCTTGGTTGATGATCTTCTTGTCTAGTCGGGGGTCTCGTGCTGGCGGACCACCCGGTCGATGCGGCGGTCGGGTACGACCCACATGATCGCCACGACGACGAAACACGCCAGGGCTAGCCCAACTCCGACGTGTCCGCTCCTGTCGATCAGCAGAGCGCTGAGGATCCCCGCGACGTAGAACACGGGCGAGGCCTTGCCCTTGATGTCAGTGCCGATGGCTCGCCTCAGCACCGACGCCGGTCCCTGCTGGCGAATGATCACCGTCTGGAGCACGGAATATGCGACGGCCGCGCTGAGCAGGTTCAGACCGTAGATGACGACTGGGATCGGCTCAAACCTTGAGTCGTCGACCCAGGTCGTCGTCAACGGGAACAGTGACAGGCAGAACAGTAGTGCCAGGTTCGCCCACAGTACTCCGCCACTGACCTGCCGAACCAGATGGAACATATGGTGGTGGTTGTTCCAGTAGATGCCGACATAGACGAAGGTGAGGAGATACGTCAGCAGTCCGACGCCGGTCGTGCGGGCAAGGTCAGAGAGGTCGTGACCTGGCGGGACTTTGAGCTCCAGCACCATGATCGTGATGATGATGGCCAGGACGCCATCACTGAACGCCTCCAGCCGGTTGGTCGGCACCGCACCACCCTCCTTCTTCCTCAGCCACGCGGCCGTGCACCGCGACCTGGTAGGGGACAAGCCCAATCACGGCAGGCCCAGGAGGCTAGAGCGACCGACTCGGAAGCCGAGCCTGCGCGGGTCGACCTGGCGACCAACATGTCAAGCCCGAGCCCGACGATCCCACTACCGGCGCAGACTCGGCCCTCAACTGAGCCGAAAGATCAAGTGACGTTGGAGCACCAAGTGGCGAGGCGAGTGCCTGCCTGCGCAAAGCTTGACGATGCCGATCCGGGGCCGCGTCGTTGCTGCCGGGTCGCCCATGTGCATACGCGGCCATGGACCGTGTCCGCGGTGCCCGATCGGCGGCGAGAGTGACGAGCGGGGCGACGGCGTCAACCCGGCCGGTGCAGCCGAGCCTGCCCGCCGCCGACACCCGCGCCTGATCGTTTAGGACGTCGACGGCACGCAGATCGCGATCGTGCACGGCGAGGACGACGCCGTCACGCAACGCCAGCACCGGCGCGTGGTGTAGTTCCGATGATCGAGAAGAGCGCCCCCTGTGGATCGGTGAGTACCGCGAACCGGCCGCGCGTCAGGTCCGTCGGCTGGACGGCGAGCGTCGCGCCCGTCCGTAGCGCCTCGGCGACGACCCTGTCGGTGTCGGTGACCGCGAAGTAGAGCATCCAGTGGGACGGGAGGTCACCCCAGTCGTCGCCGATCATGGGCATCATCCCGGCGACGGGACGACCGTCCAGTTGCCAGGTGGTGTAGGTGATCGGGCCCATCGGTTGGTCGTCCGCCGTCCAGCCGAACACCGACCCGTAGAACTCCTTCGCCCGGTCCGGCTCCCGCGTGGTCAGCTCGGGCCAGGTCAGCGAGCCGGGTACGTCGAACACCTCGGCCCCCGGCATGCCGAGCGACTGCCACACCCCGAACGGCGCCCCGGCCGGGTCGGCGAAGAGCGCCGTCCGCCGGGAGCCGGGGACGTCGAAGGGCTCGGTCAGGATCCGGCCGCCGGCGGCGGTCACCCGCTGGCAGGCCCCCTCGGCGTCGTCGGTCGCCAGGTAGGGCATCCAGGCAGGCGGCCGTTGCGGGCCGGCCCCCAGCCCGGCACCGGCCACCGGTTTGCCCTGCTGGTGGAAGACGAGGTGACCGTCAGCCGCGGGTTGCCGGTCGACCTCGGCGACGGCCCAGCCGAACAAGGGCGCGTAGAAGCGCGCCGCGCCGGAGAGGTCGGTGGTGACCAGGTCGACCCAGGCGGGCGCCCCCGGTGGAATGTCTGTCATGACTTCGGCTTCGCTTCCTCTGCTCGGGCAACTCTCGGCGGGATGGCGGCGGGCGGGCCCGACAGCCGACGGCAGTCAGCCGGCACCGGTGCGGGCGAGGGCGATGACGTTGAAGAGGGCGCCCTGCGGGTCGCGGAGGCCGGCGTAGCGGCCGGCCGGGATGTCCCGAGGGGGGACCAGGATGGTGCCACCCGGCTCGCCGGCGCGGGCGGCCGCCGTGTCCGTGTCGACCATGGAAGAGTGCGCCGACCAGTGGGCGGGCGAGTCTTCCGAGAGGTCGTCGCCGAGCGGCGGCATCATCCCCGCCACGATCTGCGCGCCGAGCCGTCAGCCGTGTAGGTGATCGTTCCCATCGGCTGGTCGTCCGGGTGCCAGCCGGAGACCAGGTCGTGGAAGACCGTTGCGCCCTCCGGGTCGGGGGTGACCAGCTCGTTCCCGGCCGTCGCGCCGGGGATGCCGAACACCTCGGCGCCGGGCATCGCCATCGGCTGCCAGGCGTTGAACGTCGCGCCGGCCGGGTCGGCGAAGACCGTCGTCCGCCCCCGGTCGAAGACCTCGCACGGGGGCACCAGCAGCTGTCCGCCGGCCCGCTCGACCCGGCCGGCCACCAGGTCTGCGTCGTCGGTCGCGACGTGCGTCGACGTGATCGGCACCTGGTCCGGGACGGCCGGCAGGCCGGCCCCGGCCACCGCCCTGCCATCGAGGACGCCTCGGGCTCCGGCGTGATCGGCCCGGTCCAGCCGAACAGCTCCGGGGAGAAGCGCCGCGCGTCGGCGAGATCCGGGGTGGCCAGGTCGGCCCAGCAGGGCGTGCCCGGCGGGACGGTGCTCACGTCGACCCCTCTCGACTGGGGGCGGCCACCGCCGGCACGCCCTGCCGGCATCGTGGCACCGTTCGCGTGTCGTACGGGGCGGATCGGGCGAATCGTCGGCTGAACCGTCGTCCGGATCTGCCGACGACGCCAGCGCCGCCGGGACGACGACAGATGTCCGGGCTCATGGCTTTCGAGGCGGCTGTTCCTATCCTCTCTGTTCACCAATCCGCCGCGGCAGGTGGGCGTCGTCCTCGCGAGGCTGCCGAAGGACAGGGCGAAGGCCAGCGGGAGGAACAAGTCCCACCGGGGAGCGGACGGAATGCGGCAGAAAGGGCCCGCGGGAGCGATCGGCGCGTGGTCGACGCCGCGCTCGCCGACCCCGCCCCTCGGTGCGCCGCACCAGGGCAAAATGGGTGGCCTCGCCAGCCCGTCCCGCCCTACCGTGTAACTGGATCTTCTTCTCCGACCCACTCACGAGAGGGCCTTACCCCGCGTGACGCCGCCTGCTCTTTAGACCTGACAGCATCCCTGCGCATCGGTCGCCGACGTCGCCGTCGGCTCTTTCCCATGCCTTCCGTCAGCTCTTAGAGAGATCATGTCTACGCGTCCTCATATCGTTTCGTCCCGGACCGTTCGGCGCACGTGCCTCCCCCTGCTCGCGTTCCGCTGCGTCCACTGCCATTCCGGCTTCGCCAGCACCGGCGACGGGAAGGTCCGCGTCAATGCCAACGGCAAACTCCTCGACATCTGGCTTCTGGTCGCCTGCGTTTCCTGCGACCGCACCAGCAAATTCACCGTTCACGATCGCGTCCCGGTCCGGTATCTGGATCCGACCCCTCTTCGGGGCTACTCCGGCATCTTCTCCGCCCTTGTCGCCCGCGTCCTTCTCGACCCGCTGATCGCCCGGCGCAACCGGTTCGCCCTGGCGTGGCACTCATGCTGGGAACTGCTCGCCCCGACCTCTCCCGAGAGCCCCTGGCCCGTCCAGGTTTCGGTCACCTTCGGTGACGACGCCGTGCCCCTTCGCCCCGAACGGCTCATCGTCAAAGGGGCTGGGCATCAGCCGCGGGGAGATCGCTCGCCGCGTCAAGATCGGCGTTCCGCTGAACCGCAGAACTCGCAGGGACTTCTCGGTCGTCCTGCTGCGAGCCGCCGCCGTGGGCCTGAGCCAGGGCGAGAGGCACGGTGGCCTTGCCCCGGACCGCATCACGCAGCGGTCCACGCGCGGTCGCTCATGACCCGGCGCGAACGAGGTTCAGGACCGGCCCGATACTGGCGACGAAGGTGAATGTCCGGGTGGTGCATTCGGACGTGCCGGTTCGCGTGCGTCCGATCTTCCAGGGCAGGAGCGTCTATTAGGGCGAGGCCGGCCGCGTCGCGCGTCGTCAATCTGCGGGTGCCGGCTCGGTGGGCCGTGGCGTGAAGAAGCGGACGATGTCGTCGGCCGCGGTGGGGGACAGCATCATTGCTTGGACTCGTGCGGACATTTCGGCGATCGGGCGGGTTCTGGTGAACATCGCCTTCTCGTACGTCTGGATCGCCGAGTCGGGGTCGGCGGGGGTGGTGGCGAGTTCGGCGGCGAGTTCGGCGGCGTCGAGCATGGCTTGGTTGGCGCCCTCGCCGACCGGCGGCATGAGGTGGGCGGCGTCACCGATGAGCGTGATGCCCGGTTGGTGGGCCCAGCGTGTACCGGTGGGCATCGCCTCGATCCTGCGTGGGGTCGGCGGGCTGTCGCCGGCTTCGATGAGTGCGGTGAGGCTGGGGTCCCAGCCATCGAACAAGTCCAGCAGGGCGCGCTTGCTGCGGTAGGTGCCAAGGTGGCGCTCGTCCGCGGGCAGGGAGATGCCGACTCGGATGCTGTCGTCGCCGAGGCGTTGTGCTGCCAGGATCTGGTTCACGCCGATGCACCAGAGGTTTCCGGGGCCGACCAACTCGGCGAGATCCGGGTGGCGCCGGTCGACGTCGCTGATGCTGAGCTCGACCAGAGTGGCCACGGAGGACAGTGTGGCGTCGGTCAGCAGCGACCGGACGACCGAGCGTGCGCCGTCCGCGCCGATGAGGACGTCGTAGTCGGCACTGTGGCCGCCGTCGAACGTCAGCCCGAAGCCTCCGTCGGGTCGTGGCGTCGCCGCGACGAGCCGGTGCTGCCAGGCCACCGCGTCGCCGGGGAGCGAATCGAGCAGAAGATCACGCAGTGCGCTGCGGTCGATCTCGGGGCGTCCGGAGAATGAGCCGGGTTGTGGCTTGTGGTGCACGAGGGTGCGTCCGGCCGGGTCGAGGATGCGATGTTCCTCGCCCTCCGGCCGCGCCTCGGACCGGAACCGGCCGGCGAGGCCCGCATCGGCCAGGGCCCGTTGCCCGGACTCCGGGTGCAGGTCGAGCGATCCGCCCTGTGATCGCGCGGATCGACTTGCCTCGCGTTCGTACACCACCGCGTCGATGCCGTGCCGGTGCAGGATTCGGGCCAGAGTCAGGCCGCCGAGGCCACCACCGGCGATAGCAATTCGCATCATCATCTCCGTTACCGTACGCTGTATCCTATGGATACGCCGTACGGTAGCGCGCCACTGCCCGTCTGGGAACGGCCCGAGCCTCAGCCGCGGGCGGCGCCGGTGCCGCTGAGCCGCGCGAAGATCGCCGCCACGGCTATCCGGATCGCCGACGCACACGGCCTCGAGGGGCTGTCGGTACGCAAGATCGCCAAAGAGCTCGGTGTCGGTCCGATGCGGCTCTACGACTACGTGATCAACAGATCCGAACTTCTCGACCTGATGGTCGACGCCGTGTATGCCCGGATCGCCGAGGCTGGCCAGCACTCCGAGTGGCGCGCCACGGTTCTGGCCATCGTTCACCGGACCCGCGATGCCGCTCTTGATCATGAGTGGTTCGTCGACCTGCTCGGCACAAGGCCACACTTAGGGCCTCACGCGCTCGCCGTGGGCGAATCGACCGCGGCGGCGCTCAGCCAGGCTCCTGGCGTGCGCGGCATCGACGATCTCCAGCGGGCCGTGGGCGCTCTCAACGCGTTCATCGTCGGAGCGCTCCGCAGCGAGATCACCGAGCGACGCACCGCCCGTTCAACCGGCACCGACGTGTCCGCTTGGCAGGCCGCCCTCGGGCCCTACCTGACCCGCATGCTCGAAACAGGCCGCTACCCCACAGTCGCCCGGCTCGTCATCGACGGCGCCCACCTCAACGCCGAGGAAACCTTCCACCACAACCTGATCACCATCCTGGACGGCATCACCAGCCGTCCCCACACGTGACCTACCGCTCGCAGGCCAGTACCGGCTGAATACACCTCGATCAGACATCCGGATCTGCCGCTCCTAACGGCCTACTGATCTTCAAGGCAGACCGAGTTCGCGGTACGGTGCCGCCTGGCGGAGGCCGCCGACCGCGTGACGGTGCCGGCGATCGAGGAGGGCCGCTGCGTGGGCACGGCATTGATCGGGCGCCGGTTGTCCGTTGAGGCGCTGACCACGCGCCGACCCGACGATGGTCGACGTGCTGCTGTGCGGCGAGTCGACGCGATGAGGGCGAGATGCCCGAGCCTGGGCTGGACCTGGATCTGAACAGGTCGTGGCACGGCATCCACCATCTGATCATCGGCACCGCTTGGTAGACCGGTGCGGGCGCCGGCACGGCGATCCTCGGCGGCGTCGAGATCGGACAGGATGGTGGCTACGGTCCGCCCCGGCTGCTCGACCAGGACACGGTCACGAGCGCGACGGCGACCTGGCCACGGCGGCACGGCTGTACGCCAGGGCGGCCCAGAACGCCCCCAACCTCGCCGAGCGCGACCACCCGCCGCGCCAGGCCGCCCGGCTCAACGCCCGCCGCTGTCCCTGAGGAAGGCAGGGCTGGACGCCGACACCGACAATGGCTCGGACGCCGCCGTCGACCCGCGGTTGGACACACGGAGGCCGACCACCGCTGCTATAGGATGTGCGCAGGCTCTCGCGTTCGTTGCGCATCCGGCGGTGACGGGCTGCTGCATCCGCCGCACGGTAGCCGGTCCCTGACTCGACGGCGATGTCGCTCAGCGACCGATCCAAGGAGTTCCGATGCCTCTGACGCCGGCCGACATTCACAACGTGGCCTTCAAGAAGCCCTCGCTCGGCAAGCGGGGATACGACGAGGAAGAGGTGGACGCCTTCCTCGACGAGGTCGAACGTGAGATCCAACGGCTTGCGGACGACAACAGTGCCCTGCGGGTGCAGGTGGAGACCGGCGCCGACGGCCACGGCCGGCTGGGCCTGGAGTTGCAGCAGCTGCACGCGCAGTTGGACCGGCTGCAACGGGAGCGGGCGATCGCCGAGCAGGCCGCGCAGGACGCGCAGCGACAGTTGGAGTCGGCGCGCGCTCAGGCCAGGGAGGATGCACCTGATGACGAGGGCAGAAGCCTGCCGGTGCTCATGATGGCGCAACGCACCGCCGACGATTATTTGAGCAAGGCGCGTGCGGAGGCCGATGAACTGCTGGCGGAGACCCGAGCGACAATCGAGCGAATGGTTCAGGAAGCGCAGGCCGAGGCACGGGAGACGGAGATGCAGGCCGTTGACCGCCACAAGGAGGCCATTGAGGGCCTCGACGTCAAGCTGGCGGAGGCACAGCGGCACATCATCACTCTCAATCATTTTGCACAGGACTACCGTCAGCGCCTCCAAGAACATCTGTCGAGCCTGATGAACGACGTGGGTGGTGGCGGCAGCAGGGACAACGACCGCGGTGTCGTCGAGCTGCCGGCCCAGGTCAGGCCCGAGATCTGAGGCGCCGTCACGACCACGGGTGGTTGTTCCGGCCGGTCCGTCAGCTGACGGCGGCGGGCAGGGGCGCGGGTCGTCCGCTCCGATGTAGCTCTGTGCGAGCGTCACTCGTAACGACGGCGACATTGTCTATGCGCTGCCATCCGTCTGCGCCGGCCGGGGTAGTCTGTCCGGCGCGACGCCGTGACCGCGGGCAAACTCCAGGGAGCCAAGATGCCACTAACTCCGGCCGATATCCACAACGTCGCGTTCAAGAAGCCCCCGATCGGCAAGAGGGGCTATGACGAGGAGGAAGTCGACGCCTTCCTCGACGGAATCGAACGTGAAATCATCCGGCTGATCGAGGAAAACGAATCACTGCGTCGGAGGGTCGTGCAGGGCCCGCCGAGCCACGAGGCCGATGGGCTCGGCGCAGCCGGCTACGCCGAGCTGTCAGAACTGCGGTCGAGGCTCCAGCGGGTGATCAGTGAAAAGGCGGACACCGAACGGGTCCGCGACCTGCTCCACGCCGACCTGGAGCGCGCCCGCGCACAGGCCGGAGCGCGCGCCGAAGGGGGCGCACAGGACGGCCAGGTGGCCCGCGTGCTGGAAATGGCGCAGCAGACCGCGGATGGCCACATCGAGGATGCCCGACGCGAGGCGGACCGGCTGATCGGGAGCGCCCTGGGCGAGGCGCAGTCGCTGGTGGAGGAGGCCCAGGCGACCGCCGGAAAGGCGGAGGAGGCGGCCCTCCAGCGCTACCACGATGCCATCCTCTCGTTGGAGAACGAGCGCGACGCTCTACAGCGGAGGATCGAAGAGCTCACCGGCTTTGGGCGCGACTACCAGGAGCGCCTGCGATTCGAGGTGACGCGCCGGATGGACAACATGAAGGAAATCCCCAAAGCCGGCCCGGTCCCGGCGTTCGATGAGGACGCCTGGCTCCGCTACCGGCGTCCGGGTCGGCAGAACGTCAGTGGCGACCTCCGCTGACACGCCGTGCGGCAGGTGCTGCTCGGTTCCCCGGTAAAGCCCGTGGCCGTGGTGGGATCCGGGCTCGGCCGCGGCGGAGCGTAGGTCGCCGAGTTCGCCGACGATGACGATGACCTGCTTCCCGCCGAGCCGGGCACGCCATGTCGATCGCGATCGCCCACCCTCTACGCGCCCTGACGAGCCGGTCAGTGGCTGGTTCTGCCGGGTGTTCCCGATCAGCGCCCGCACCTGAGCCGGCGGTGGACAGCGGGCGCCCCGCATCGCGGACCGGCCTGGCCTCAAGGGGCGGGGCGCTCGGCGGATCCTGGCGTCGCTGGTCGTGCCTGCTTCCACCTGCCGGTTTCACCGAGCTGGCACGAGCCGGCGTCGACCTGTGACGACCGGGCGGAGGCCGCCGCCCTGGGCTGAGCGTCCCGGGTCGGGGAGGCGCAACGGGGTGATGTCGGTGGAGCACCCGGCCTGTTGGGCCCGGTCCAGCAGGCCGTCTTGCCGGAGGTAGAGGATCTTCGGCCGGGCGTTGACGCGGCTGCTCGGGTGGCCGTGGCAGCAGCGATAGCCGGGACGGCCGTGGACCCAGTGGGGTCCATGAGGCGGCCGCAGACGCCGCGGGAGACCAGGCCGGCCAGAAGCGTCGTCCACGGTGCTGACCGGAACCGACTCGGGCTGCGGCACTCCAGCGGTACGCGGGTCGCCCGCTTGCACGTCGCCTAGAGGCAAGGCTGACAGCCGACATCTCGGCTATCAACCCAGCCGAGAGCGGTAGGCCCGGGTAGATCTGGCGCCATCGCACGCCCTCTCGCCGGACGGCCGGGTCAGGAGGTAGATCACCGGTACCTGGCGGGCGTACCTGGCACGCGGCGAGCCCCAGCGCGGTCACGATGACGGCGAAGTGGGACAAAGTGGAAGTCTGTCGGCCTGGTGATGACTACGCTGGCGTAGGAGGTGAGCCATCATGTTGACAGACGCATCGGTGCAGGCGGCCATTCCCGCGAACGACATGGAGCGGGCCAAGCGTTTCTATCGCGACACCCTGGGCCTGACCATGTCGCAGGAAGCCGAGGATGCAGTCCATTTCGAGTCCGGCGGAACGCGTTTCTTCATCTATCCCACATCGAACGCCGGGCAGGCGCCCCACACGTTGGCAGCCTGGCTGGTCGCCGACCTCGACGCCGAGATGGCGGACCTTCGGAGGCGCGGCGTGACGTTCGAGGAGTACGATCTCCCTGGCCTCAAGACGGTCAACGGCGTCGCAGAGTTTCCGACGATGCGCGGCGCCTGGTTCAAGGACAGCGAAGGCAACATCCTCGGCGTGAGCCAGCCCCGCAAAGGTTGATCCTCGTAGTTGCCATCCATGTTGATGCGGTCACCGCTGGCAGACGCTGATGGCGGAGCGGCCAGGGAGCGAAGCCCATCACTCGGACTCAAGGGCAGGCGCGGCCGCCCAGACCCCCATTGCATCCAGTCGATCGCCAGGAGCCGGCCCAGCGGCACCATCGATTTGACGTTCTGGTTGGCAATGCCCACTCCGACGACCGGCTGATTTCCGCGGTGCCCGCTGGCTGCTGCGGAATTACGGCATGAGCACCTGTGGGCGAGCGTGGGTGCGGTGATCTGTGTTCAGATCCTTCCCGAACACGAGCCGTATCAGCGGCACCAGATCTGATGCGGGGCCTGGAGCAGTTGTTCGATCCGTGCGGGCTGATGAATCCGGAAAAGGCGCTGCCGGGGTGAACTGCCTGTAGGCAGCGGTCACGGGCGGGTCGCGGCCACCACGGTGTCGAGGGCGTCGACCGTCTCGTCCCGCACCCGGACCGGACGCCGGGTCGTCTCGGCCCGGCTGATCTGCATGCCGGGCAGTTCGGCGACCACCGTCTCCGGCGTCGGCAACACCGCCGGGTCCTGCGGGCCGCCGGTGCCGGCGGTGAGGTTGGCCAGGTCGTGGGCGACGAGGACGAACGACCCGCCGTGGCGTACGGCGGTGGCCGCGTGCCGCAGGACGGTGGCCAGGTCGGGGCGGGGCAGGTGCAGGTAGGCGATGAGCACCAGATCGTAGGCGCCGGCTTCGGGCCGGTAGGTGGTGACGTCGGCGACCTGCCAGTCGATGTCGACGCCCCGTTCGCGGGCAAGGTCCTGGCCGCGTCGCACGGCCACGGCGGAGAAGTCGACGGCGGTGACCCTCCATCCGCGTTCGGCCAGCCAGACCGCGTTGCGACCTTCGCCCGCGGCCAGGTCGAGCGCCCGGCCCGGCGGCAGGTCGGCGGTCTCCTCGACGACGAACCGGTTCGGCTCGGCGGTCCAGACGAGCTCGGGGGCGTCGGCGTAGCGGGCATCCCAGTCGGCACTGTCCACGTTTCGGCTTCCCTTCGGTGTGGCGGCGTCTTCCGGCTCCCAGCATGGGCCGGCAGGTGAGGTGTGAGTTGGTCTTTCCCCAGGCTCAGCCGCGGGCGGAGGTCTGTGAGTGTGAGCAGGTGGTCTCGTGCACGGCGATCCCTGCGGCGGTCGCGGCCGTGACCAGTGGGAACATCAGGAGTAGGGCGACGGCGGAGGCGCCGAGCAGACCCCGTGCGGTCGACCTGGGCGGGGCGGGGGTGAGTAGTCGGCGTACCCGGTCCACGGCGGTGCCGCCGGCGCCGAGGGCGTGACCGGGGGTGGTGTCGGCGAGTCGGACGATGGCGGCGGCCACGGTGTGACGGCCGTGCTGCGCGCCGGCCCGGTCGTCGGCGAGGTGCTCGACGAGGCGGCGGATCTCGTCCTCGGCGGTGCGTGCCAGGGGCAGCCCGGGCAGGGCCCGGTGGAAGGCCGCCGCGACGGCCACGAGCAGGTGGTGACGACCGCGTAGATGGGCGCGTTCGTGCCGCAGCACCGCCTCGAGTTGCCGCGGGGTCAACGCGTCGAGCGCGCCACGGGTGACGACAACGTGTCCGGGTCTGCCGGGCAGGCAGTAGACCATCGGCGTGGCGTGCTCCACCACGGTGCAACCGCCGGCCGGTCCTGGTCGGGCCACGGGGGACAGGGCCGCGAGGTGGTGCCGGCGCCACCGTCGTGCCGCGTGGAGGGTGGCGACCGCGCTGATCGCGAGGCGGGCGGCGAGTACGGCGGTGGCGGCCAGGGCGAGCGCGGCGAGCGTCCCGTTGGGAGCGCCGAGACGGGCCAGCGCGCGGGCGCAGGCCTCGACGACGCCGTCGAGGCCGGCGGCGAGCGCGGCTGGCGGCACGGCGACGAGCAGACCGGCGCTCAGGACGGCTCCGGTTGCCGAAGCCAGGGCGCCGAGCCACAGGCCGACTGCGATCCGTGGGGCGGCCCGACTCCAGGACCGGGCGGCGATGGCACGTGGCGCAGCCACGGCGACGGCAACTGCCCAGACGAGCAGGAGGAGACTGATCATGTCGACTCCTGCCGGTCGTGCAGGATGGCGCGCAGCAGGGCCGCCTCCTCGGGGCTCATGGTGTCGACGAACCGGGCGAGGGCGGCGTGCTGGTCGCTGGCGGAGGAGAGCGCGTCGGCCATCACCTGGCTGATGTGTTCCTCTCGGCCGATGCGGGGCCGGTAGCGGTAGGCGCGGCCGACGAGGTCCCGCTCCGCCCAGCCCTTGCGGTGAAGATTGTCCAGGACCGTCATCACCGTCGTGTAGGCCAGGCCCTTGTCGGCGAGCGCGTCGACCATCTGCCGGACCGTGAGCGGAGCATCCGCCGCCCAGAGCCGGTTCATCACCTCGGACTCCAAGGGGCCGAGGGAGCGTTCCGCACCGCGGTCACGGCGCCCGGGCCTGATCACCGCACGACCCTTGCGCCCGACGCGGGCACCGGGCACTGCCGTTCACCGAGCAGCCGCCGCCGCAGCGCCCAGCCGAGCAGGCCGATCGAGGCGGCGGCCAGTAGCGGTTGGGCCGGCGCGAACCAGGTCATCGCGCCGCTGGTGCCGAGCGCGAGCAGCACCAGCTTGTTGCAGACCGGGCAGCCCACCGCCAGCAGTGACAGCACACCGCCCACCGCGCCCACCCGTTGCTCCGCCCGGGGGGACCGCGTGGCGCCCGCAGGCCGGACGTAGGTGGCCAGCAGCAGGCCCGAGAGCGTCGCCGTGACGACCAGGACCGGCCAGGCCCACCAGGTCACCGGAACGCTGCGGCCGAACAGGGGCGTGTCGAGCAGGTCGGTCGGCACGGCGATCACCACCGCGGTGACGACGCCACCGACCACCGCGGCGGCCAGCCGGCGCGGCGTCCAGCTCCGCATGGTGCTTCTCCTCACCTTCGTACGAACCATCATAGTACTAGAGTGGATAGTACTAAGACACATAGTAGAAGTGTCCAGGGAGCCGCCATGAAGCCCTCCGCCCGTTCCGCTCCGCGTCGGCCCGTACGCCGCGCACGTGGGCCGCACGCCATCCGGCGCACCGCCGGATGGCTCGGTCCGGTGCTGGTCATCGCCGTGGTCGCCGTGCTGATCGTGCTCGGCCGGCCGTCCTCCGACGCGACGCCGGCCGCGCCCGGCGGACAGGCGGCAGGCCCCGGGGAAGACCGGGCGAACCCATTCGCCGGGTTGGCCCGACGGACACCGGGAGACCCGGTGGCACTGGGTGAGCCGGACGCGCCCGTCGTGATGCTGGAATACTCCGACTTCCAGTGCCCGTTCTGCCGACGGCACGCCCGGCAGGTCGAACCCCGGCTGATCCGCGAATACGTCGACAAGGGTCTGGTCCGCATCGAGTGGCGGGACCTGCCGTACCTCGGGCCGGAGTCCCGGGACGCCGCAGCCGCCGCCCGCGCCGCCGGCGCGCAAGGCAAGTTCTGGGAGTACCACCACGCGCTGTACGCCGAGGAGCGGCGGGTCAACAGCGGGGCCCTGGACGACGAGGCGCTGCGCGCCGCCGCCCGCGAGCTCGGGCTGGACCTGGCGCGCTTCGACGCCGACCGTGCCTCCGCGGTCACCACAGCCGCAATCGACCGGGACGAGCAGGAGGCCACGTCGATGGGGATCACCGGCACGCCCGCGTTCATCGTCGGCGGCACCCCAATCATCGGCGCCCAGCCGTTCGAGGCGTTCAAGCAGGCCATCGACAAGGAGCTGGAGCTGGCACGATGAGCGACGTCGGCTACCTGGCCGCGCTGCTCGGCGGGACGCTCGCCTTGCTGAGTCCGTGCAGCGCGATGCTGTTGCCGTCGTTCTTCGCGTACGCGTTCGGCAGCCCCGGCCGCCTCGTGGCGCGCACCGGCGTGTTCTACCTCGGCCTCGCCGCGGTCCTGGTGCCCCTCGGCGTCGGCTCCTCCGCCATCGCGGGCGTGTTCTTCCGCCACCGCGACACCCTGATCCTGGTCGCCGGTTGGACGATCATCGCGTTGGGTGTCGTACAGCTGGCCGGACGCGGTTTCGCCTTCGGCCCCGCGCAGCGCTGGCTGGGCCGGCTGACCGGAGAGTCCCCGGCTTCGGTGTTCGCCCTCGGCGCGGTCTCCGGGCTCGCCGGTTTCTGCTCCGGGCCGATCCTCGGCGCGATCCTCACGGTCGCCGCCACATCCGGTCAGCCCGCTTCCGGTGGGGCGCTGCTCGCCGTCTACGCCCTCGGCATGACCGCGCCGTTGCTGCTGCTCGCCTTGGTCTGGGACCGGTGGCGCATCGGGCAGCGGCGGTGGCTACGGGGCTGGGGTCTGACGGTGGGCAGGTTCCAGGTACACAGCACCTCCGTCGTCTCCGGGCTGCTGTTCATCGCGCTCGGCGCGTTGTTCCTGGCCTTCGACGGCACCGCCGGCCTGGCCGGCGGCCTGGGCCTGACCGACGTCGAGGGCGCGGCACAGGAGTGGGTGACCAGCACCCTCGGGTCCGTGCCGGACGAGGCGATATTGCTGCTCGTCGCCGCCGCCGCGCTGGCCGTCCTGCTCCGCCGACGGCGGAACGTCTCGGAGCAGGCCGCCCGGCAGGAGACCCCGACGAGGCCCCGCTCGTGACGTGCGGGAGCTTCCGGGTCGATCCCTCGCACTGAAGTCCGCAAGGTCTCAGCGACCTCGTGCGGTACGGGCGGGTGGAAGACCTGGCGGGAGATGACCCACTGTGGGGGCAGTGGTCCAGCCTTGGATCTCGCGGTGGCGGGTGGTGCTGCGTCGGGTTCGATGTCGTCGTGGTCGGTGTACTGCCGATTTCAGACCTGCCGGCCGGTGCAGCGGGGGTTGGCCGGGATCGCCTCGACGGTCCCGGTGGGCGCTCCCCCCGGCGTCGGCCTGGTGACCATCCACAGTGGATATGGCCTACACTCCGCCGGTGATCAACAAGAAACGATCGGCGGCCGTCCTCATCGGACTGCTGGCGGCGACCGTGATGACCGGTCCGGTGCCAGCTCTCGCGGACGAGGAGACACCGGTCGAACCGCCGAAGGTCGAGCTGGTGCTCGACGTCAGCGGCTCGATGCGAGCCAAGGACATCGACGGCCGTAGCCGGATCTCCGTCGCCCAACAGGCCTTCAACGAGGTGGTCGATGCGCTGCCCGAGGAGACCCAGCTCGGTATCCGAGTGCTCGGCGCGACCTACAAGGGCAAGGACAAGAAGCTGGGCTGCCTGGACACCCAGCAGATCGTGCCGGTCGGCCCGGTCGATCGGGCGCAGGCCAAGGCCGCGGTGGCGACCCTGCGGCCGACCGGGTTCACCCCGGTCGGGTTGGCTCTGCGCTCGGCCGCCCAGGACCTCGGCTCCGGCACGACCGCCCGGCGGATCGTGCTGATCACCGACGGCGAGGACACCTGCGCCCCGCCGGACCCCTGCGAGGTTGCCCGGGAGCTAGCCGCTCAGGGTACGAAGTTGGTGGTCGACACGCTCGGGCTGGCCCCGGACGAGAAGGTGCGTCGGCAACTGCTCTGCATCGCCGGCGCCACCGGCGGCACGTACACCGCCGCGCAGAGCGCCGACGAGCTGACCAGCCGGATCAAGCAGCTGGTCGACCGGGCGAAGGACACCTACACGGCGGCCCCGGCCGTGGTCGCCGGGAAATCGGCGTGCGACGACGCGCCGCTGCTCGGCCCCGGCGTCTACAGCGACCGGGAGGCGTTCTCGGAACATCGGTGGTACCGGGTGCCGGTCCGCCCCGGGCAGGAGCTGCGGGTCTCGGTCAGCATGGCGCTGGACCGCCCGGTGAACCGCGACTACGGAGTGCTGCTGCGGGCCACGGCCACCGACGGCCGGGAACTGGTCCGCGGGGTGGACGCGGGCAGCGGCCGCACCGACGTGGTCTCCGCCGGCCTGCGCTGGTCAGCGAGCGAGAAGCAGGGGGACGGGGTGCCACCGACGCCGGACGCCACGACCGCCGTCCCGGCCACCACGGTCTGCCTGGTCGTCAGCAACGCCTTCGCGCCCCGGCCGGGCACCCAGGCGACGCCCGGAATGCCGGTCGAGCTGACCGTGGACGTGGTCGCGTCCTCGCCCGCCCCGGCCGCCCCCGACCTCGGTCGGGGCTGGATGCTGCTGGTGCTGCTGACCGTGGCCGGCCTGCTCACCGGACTGGTCACCGGCCTTCTCACCCGCTGGTGGGTGGCCACCTGGAGGGAGAACTGATGATTACCCGGACGATCCGGAGCGGAGCGGCGCTGGCCGCCGCCGGCCTGGCCCTGCTGGCCGTCCCCGCCCCGGTCCAGGCCGCGCCCACACCCTCGCCGGGCGCCACCCCGGTCACCCGGGCGGGGACCTCGTTTCTGACCGCCGCCAGCATCGCCGGCGGACAGCCGGTCCGGGTCGCCGCCTCCACCGGCGACTACCTGTACTGGTCGTTCCCGGCCGCGGCCGGTGAACGGCACGAGATCACCGCGACCGTGTCGTTCCCGAAGTCGCGCAGCGGCGCGTCGACCTGGACGATGGAGGTCTTCGACGGGCTACGGCGACGCCAGTCGTGCACGGCCGGCGCGCAGACCCCCACCGTCGCGGCCTCTGCCGGCAACGTGTCGCTCGGTTGCACCCTGCGACAGGTACGGACCTGGTCCGAGCCCTGGTCGGCCGACCCGCTGCCCGGGACGTACTACGTCCGGCTGTCGGTGGCCGAGCTGCCGGAGGCCGACCTCGGGCTCCCGATCGACGTGGAGCTGCTGGTCGGCGCGGACCGGCAAGACTCCCGCGACGACGGCGAGCTCAAGGCGCCGCTGGTGCCGCCCACGCAGGCCGGCACGATACTCAGCGCCGAACCGGCGGCACAACCGGCCGAGGAGGACGAGAGCGGGTACCTCGACTGGGTGCCCGGCCTCGGCTCGCGTTGGATCTGGAGCACGGTAGGCGGCGTACTCGCCGCCGTAGCCGGCGTCGCTGGCTTCGCTCTCACCCGCCGTCCCCGCCGGCCGTGACCGGCGCCGGTGGCCGCTCCCGGTACGGGGGGGGGGGCCCCGGCCGGGGGTGGGGGGGGACCGGGGGGGGGGCGGGGCGGGGGGGCGCGGGGGGCGCGCGGTGGGGGGTTT
>NZ_JBFAVI010000093.1:0-24780 GCF_040679695.1 Micromonospora sp. NPDC052213 | reverse complement strand
CGGCTGCCGCTGTCGCGGCGGGCCGGCGGGACGGCGCTGCTGGGCGGGCTGGCCGCGACGGTGCTGCTGACCGTCGGGCCGTACCCGGTCGCCATGCTCAACGTGCCGGGCGAGCGGCTGGACAACGCCGCGCCGCCCAGCCTCGCGCTGCTGACCCTGACCACGGCCCAGCTCGGGCTGATCCTGCTGCTGCGCGACCCGGCGAAACGCTGGCTGCGCCGCTCGCGTCCATGGCAGGCGGTGATCGCGGTGAACGCGGTCGTGCTCACCGTCTTCCTCTGGCACCTGACGGCCGCGATCCTGCTGGTCGGCGCGCTGGACGCGGCCGGGGAGCTGCCGACCCCGCCCGTGGGCTCGGCCGCCTGGCTGGCCTGGCGGGTGCCCTGGGTGCTGATGCTGGCCGTGGTGCTGGCCGCCCTGGTCGCCGTCTTCGGCCCCGTCGAGGCCCGTACCGGCCCGACCGGCCGCGCCCGGGACCGCCGGCGGGCCGACGGCGGCGGGGCGCCCGCCCAGGGCCCGGGGCCGACCGGCCGGCCACACGACACCGGTCAGCCGCACGACACCGGTCAGCCGGCCAGTTCGGGGTGGCGGGGCACCGCCCGCGCCGCGGTCACCGCCGCCGGTTTCGCCGCCGTGGTGTACGCCCTGGTCGTCAACGCCGAGACACCGAAGTCGGCCCCCGAGCCGCTGGGGGTGCCGGCCTCGGCGCTGGCGGCGTACCTGGCCGGGGCCGGCGCCCTGCGGCTGCTCAGGTCTGGGTGGGGAAGCCGAGGTTGACCCCGCCGTGGCGCGGGTCCAGCCAGCGGCTGGTCACCACCTTGCCCCGGGTGAAGAAGCGCACCCCGTCCTCGCCGTGGGCGTGCAGGTCGCCGAAGAGCGAGGACTTCCAGCCGCCGAAGGAGTAGTACGCCATCGGCACCGGGATCGGCACGTTGATGCCGACCATGCCGACCTCCACCTCGTGCTGGAAGCGCCGCGCGGCGCCGCCGTCGTTGGTGAAGATCGCCGTGCCGTTGCCGTACGGGTTGGCGTTGACCAGGTCCACCGCCTCGTCGTACGAGCCGACCCGCACGACGCCGAGCACCGGGCCGAAGATCTCGTCGGTGTAGATCGACATGTCCGGGGTGACCCGGTCGAACAGCGTCGGGCCCAGCCAGAACCCGTCGGCGTCGCCGTCGGGCTCGACGTCGCGGCCGTCCACCACCGGCACCGCGCCGGCGGCCACCCCGGCCGCGACGTACGAACGGACCTTCTCGGCGTGCGCGGCGGTGACCAGCGGGCCCATGTCGCAGCCGCGCCGGCCGTCGCCGGTGCGCAGCCGGGCCATCCGCTCGGCGATCCGGGCGACCAGGGCGTCGCCGACCGGCTCCACCACGACCAGCGCCGAGATCGCCATGCACCGCTCCCCCGCCGAGCCGAACCCGGCGTTGACCGCCGCGTCGGCGGCCAGGTCCAGGTCGGCGTCCGGCAGCACCACCATGTGGTTCTTCGCGCCGCCGAGGGCCTGCACCCGCTTGCCGGCGGCGCTGCCGCGCTGGTGGACGTACCGGGCGACCGGGGTGGACCCGACGAACGACACCGCCTTCACGCCCGGGTGGTCCAGCAGCGCGTCGACGGCCTCGGCGTCCCCGTTGACCACGTTCAGCACCCCGTCGGGCAGGCCGGCCTCGGCGAACCACTCGGCCAGCAGCAGCGCCGCGCCCGGGTCCTTCTCGCTCGGCTTGAGCACCACCGCGTTGCCGCAGGCCACGGCCACGGGCACGAACCACAGCGGCACCATGACGGGGAAGTTGAACGGGGAGATCACGGCGACCACGCCGAGCGGCTGGCGCAGGCTGTACGAGTCGACCTCGGTGGAGACGTTCTCGCTGAACCCGCCGCGCAGCGCCGAGGGGATGCCGCAGGCGTACTCGATCACCTCCAGGCCGCGCTGCACCTCGCCGGCGGCGTCCGCGAGCACCTTGCCGTGCTCGGCGGTGATCACCTCCGCCAGCCGGTCGCGGCGGGCGTTGACCAGCTCGCGGAAGGCGAAGAGCACCGCCGTCCGCCGGGCCAGCGACGCGTCCCGCCAGGCCCGGGCCGCGCGCTCGGCGGCCTCCACCGCGACCGCGACGTCCGCCGCCGAGGCCAGCGCCACCTGACCGGTACGCCGCCCGGTAGCCGGGTCGAAGACGTCCCCGTGCCGGGCCGACGTGCCGCCGAACCGCTTGCCGTCGACGAAGTGCGACACCGTGGACAGGTCCGTGGTGGTCGCCCTGTCCATGCCGGGCCCGCCGTTCGCGGCGGTCACGCCGCCACCGTCGCCGCGGCGCAGGAGCGGATGGCGTCGACCATGACGGCCAGGCCCTCGCGGGCCTCGTCCTCGGTCAGCGTCAGCGGCGGGCCCATCCGCAGCACGTTGCCGTACAGGCCGCCCTTGCCGACCAGCAGCCCGCCCGCCCTGCACGCCTCGAGGACGCGGACGGTCAGCGCCGGGTCCGGCTCCGCGGTGCCCGGGCGGACGAACTCGACGCCGAGCATCAGCCCCTTGCCGCGTACCTCGGCGACGCAGTCGAGACCGCCCACGGCGGCGCGCAGGCCGTCGGCGAGGATCGCGCCGGTGCGGGCCGCGTTGGCCTGCAGATCGTGGTCGAGCAGGTAGTCCAGCACCGCGTTGCCGGCGGCGGTGGAGACGGGGTTCCCGCCGAACGTGCAGAAGCTGATCCCGGGCACGGACTCCAGCACCTCGGCCCGGCCGACGACGCCGGCCAGGGCGAAGCCGTTGCCGATGCCCTTGGCGAAGGTGAGCAGGTCCGGGGTGACGCCGTGCGCCTGGTAGCCCCAGAAGTGCTCGCCGGTGCGCCCCCAACCGGTCTGCACCTCGTCGGAGACGAACAGGATGCCGTGCTCGTCGAGCACCTTCTTCCAGGCGGCGAAGAGCCCGTCCGGCGGGTGCACGAAGCCGCCGACGCCCTGGATCGGCTCGGCGATCAGGCAGGCCACGTCGCCGGCGGTCTGGGTGGCGAGCACCTCGCGCAGGTCCTCCACCGCCGCGTCGACGCGCTGCGTCTCGTCGAGCCGCGCGAGCAGGCCGCGCAGCCGCTCCCCCGAGTGCAGCCAGGCCACCTGGAGCGGGTTGAGCGCGCTGGCCGACCAGCCGCGGTTGCCGGTCACGCCCATCGTCGCGTACGACCGGCCGTGGTAGCTGTTGCGCACCGCGAGGATCTGCGCCGAGCGGCGGTGGTTGGTGGCGAACAGCAACGCCGCCTCGTTCGCCTCGGTGCCGGAGTTGGCGAAGAACACCCGCGCGTCCGGGATGCCGGAGAGCTGCGCGACCTTCTCGGCCAACTCGACCTGCTGCCGGATGAGGTAGAGCGTGGAGCTGTGCACGATGCCGGTGCGGATCTGCCGCTCGACCGCCTCCCGGATCTCCGGGATGTCGTAACCGACCATCGAGGTGAGCACGCCGCCGAAGAAGTCCAGGTAGGTGCGGCCCCGGGAGTCGGTGACCCGGCGGCCCGAGCCGGAGACCAGCTCGATCGGCTCGTCGTAGTAGAGCGGCATCCAGGACGGGAGCACGGCCCGGTGCCGGGCCAGCAGGTCGTCGGCGGTCATCGTCGCACCCTCTCAGCGGCGTTGGCGGTAACCCGCACGCTCTCATCACCGGACGGCAGGGACAACTGTCACTGTGTAGCGCAGCGGCGGGTCCCGCCTGACAGCGCGTCAACCTCGGTGCTGCGGTTTCCGGGGGCCGGGACGGGCCGGCACCCGGTTTTCGGTGGCCGATGCGGGCTGACACGACTCATTCCGCATCCGGCGCGTCGGTCCAGGATGACGCGCCGTTCCTACCGGCTCCGGCACCCGGCCGCCGGTAGGATCCGGCGGTGCGGATCGGGGAGGTGGCGCTGCCCACCGGTGCGGCGGGCACCGGCGCCGGGGAGATCACGGCCGGCGTACGGGCCTGGGTGGACTCGGCGCCGCTGCGCGCCCTCGTCGGGCACTTCGGCGGCGACTGGCCGGGCGGGGACCTGGCGGCCGTGCTGGCCGGCCTCGACGAGTTCTCCGCCCGGCACTGGGACTTCCGGGGCGGCCGGGAGCGCCCCGACGCCCGGGAACCCGCCTTCGACCCGGCCACCGCCGGCCTGGTGCTCGGCGCCGCCGCCGCGCTCGGCCTGGTCCACCCGGTGCCGCCGACCCGGTCCGAGTACGCCCACCTGGTGGTGCTGGGCGGGCTGTCGAACGCCTGCCAGCGCCGGGTCGCGTACGCGGCACACCTGCTGCGCGCCGGCACCCGGGTCGCCGGCGAGGTGGCCGTGCTGGGCAGCTTCCGCCCGCTGTCCGAGGTGGAGCGCGCGGGGCTGGCGGCGGCCGGCGTCCCGCCCTGCGACACCGAGGTGGAGGCCCTGGACGCGGCGGTGCGGCGCGAGTTCGGGATGGCCGCCCCGGCCGAGGAGGACGGTCACGACGGCGGCCATCCGCACCACTCCTGGTCGTCGCGGACCTACCGGCCCGCGGGCGGCCCGCCGGTCCGGGTGCTCGCCGCCCCGTCCAGCGATCCCGCGCGGCGGCGGGCGCACACCGCCGACACCCAGCGGTTCTGGGCGGAGCACGTCCACCTGCGCACCGGCGACCCGGTGCTCATGGTGACCGCGCCGATCTACGTGCCGTTCCAGCACTGCGACGCGCTGCGCACCCTCGCCGTGCCGTACGGCTGCGGGATCGAGACCGTCGGCGTCGACCCGACGCTGCCCGACCTCGCCGGGTTGCCCGAGCCCACCCTCACCCCGGGCCGCTACCTCCAGGAGATCCGCTCGGCGATCCGGTCGATGCGCGCCCTGCACGCCGCCCTCGTCGCGGCCTGACCGGCCGCCGGGCGCCGGGACGGGAAGACCGGTGCCGGGTGCGGGGACATGCGCTCCGCGCCTCGGCGGTCAGCCGGCGGCGGTGTCCCGGACGGCCTGGGCGAAGACCTCGGAGCGGTGCTCGAAGTTGCGGAACCGCCCGTAGCTGGGCGCGGCCGGGGAGAGCAGCACCACCCCGTCGGCCGGGGTCAGCCCGCGGGCCAGCCGGACCGCGTCCACGAGGTCGTCGACCACCTCGGCGCGTACCTTCGGCAGCCCGGCGAGCGCCTCGACGATCCGGGCCCCGCTGTCCGGGATGCCGATCACGGTGATCTCGCGCTCCGCGAGGTGCTCGCGCAACGGCGTGTAGTCCAACCCCCGGTCGGTGCCGCCGACGATCACCGTCAACGGCCGCCCCTCGTACGCGTCGATCGCGTGCATCGCCGCGTACGGGCTGGTGGCGAGGGTGTCGTCGACGAAGGTGAGGCCGGACGGGTCGACGATCTCGGTGAGCCGGTGGGCCAGCCCCTGGAACCCCGCCACCGCCACCGCCAGGGCGTCCTTGCGGGCCACCACGTCGACGCCGAGCGCGTCGAGCACCGCGAGGGCGACGCAGAGGTTGCCCTCGTTGTGCCGGCCGACCAGCGGCAGCACCGCACGCGGGAACAGCGGCCGGTCGCCGAGGTGGAACCAGGGCGTGCCGTCGGGGCCGCCGGCCACGTGGGCGGTGTCGGGCAGGCCGGCGCGTACGGCCGCCCGGTCGCCCAGCTCGAGGGCGAGTCGCGGGTCGGCGCCGTTGACCACCACGGTACGCGGCCCGTGCGCGAGGAGGTTGAGCTTGTCCCGGTAGTACTCGGCCTCGCCACCGTGCGCGTCGAGATGCTCGGGGAAGAGGGCGGTGACCACCGCCACCCGCGGCGAGTCGGTCAGGTCGCTGCACTGGTAGCTGGAGAGCTCCAGCACGTACAGCTCCGCCTCCGGCAGGTCCAGCGTCGGCACGCCGATGTTCCCACCGAAGACGTTCGGCCGGTCCACGGCGGCGAGCAGGTGGCTGATCAGGCTGGAGGTGGTGCTCTTGCCCTTGCTGCCGGTGACGCCGACCGTGCGCTCGGCGTGGTCGGCCATCCACAGGGCCGTGCCCTGGGTGACGGTCACACCACGCCGACGCAGCTCCACCAGCCACGGGTGCGTCTGCGGCACGCCGGGCGAGCGGACCACCACCTCGGCGGCGGCCAGCCGGGCGAAGCCGTCCTCGCCGGTGACCAGCGGCGCCGCCTCGGCCAGCGGCCCCTCCCAGGGCAGACTGAGGAAGTTGGCACTGTCGTCGACGGCGACCAGGTCAGCCGGGCCGTGCGCGGCGATCGCGGTCACGGCGGCCCGGCCCTCCCGACCGGCGCCCCAGACGGCGACGGTACGTCCGCGCAGGTCAGACAGGCGCACAGGCTCTCCTCAGGGGGTGTCGGCGGGCGAGGCAGGGCGGGTCCGGCGCAGCCGGACACGGCCGGACGAACCAGGGCCTAGTATGGCGTGTGCCCAACGAGCAGCTCCGGCGGATGGACGCCTTCACCTTCCCGTCCTACTCGATCGATCTCTCCACCGGGGAGGTCCTGTTCGACTACGCCCTCACCGGCCCCGACGGCGAGCAGCGGTTCACCGAGGTGATCACCCTTCCGTTGCCCGACGCGCCGCCGTCGGACGAGACCGTGGCGGCCCTCGGCCGGGTCCTGGAGCTGCTGCACGTGGTCGCCGGGGTCAGCTACTACAAGGCCGCCGCGCCGCCCCGCGTGGTGCTGCCGGCGCCGCTGGGCGCGGCCGCCACCGAGCTGGTCACCGCCATCTACACCAAGGGCCTCGCGGAGTACGCGTACCGCAACCAGCTGCCGCACGTGCTGGAGCTGCGCCCGGAGGTGCCGGCCGGCACGGTCTCCCCGGCCCGGGTGTACGACGACTCCGACCGGCGTCCGCTCTCGGCGGTGGGCGGCGGAAAGGACTCGATCGTCAGCCTGGAGGCGCTGCGTCGGGCCGGGTTCGACCCGGTGCCGTTCTCGGTCAACCCCAACCACGTGATCGTCTCGGTGAACGAGGCGTCCGGGCTCACCCCGCTCGCCGCCCGGCGGCGCATCGACCCGGTGCTGTTCGAGCTGAACGCCGCCGGGGCACTCAACGGCCACATCCCGGTCACCGCGATCAACTCGCTGATCGCGGTCGCCACCGCGGTGCTGCACGGGCTGGGCCCCGTGGTGATGTCCAACGAGCGGTCGGCGTCGGACCCGAACCTGGTCTGGAACGGCCACGAGATCAACCACCAGTGGTCCAAGGGCGTGGAGGCGGAAGGGCTGCTGCGGGCGGCGCTGGCCGAGCACGCCGGGCTGACCGAGCCGTACTTCTCGCTGCTGCGCTCGCTGTCCGAGCTGCACATCGCCCGGCTGTTCGCCGAGATCGACCGCTACGACGACGTGGTGACCAGTTGCAACGCCGCGTTCAAGCTGCGCGACGCCAGCGAGCGCTGGTGCCGCGACTGCCCGAAGTGCCGGTTCGTCTTCCTGGCGATGGCGCCGTTCATGTCGCGCGGGCGGATCACCCACATCTTCGGCGGCGACCTGCTCGCCGACCCCGCGCAGGTGCCCGGCTACCGGGAACTGCTGGGCGTGGACGGGCACAAGCCGTTCGAGTGCGTCGGCGAGGTGGAGGAGTCGGTGGTGGCGTTGAGCCTGCTCGCCGAGCAGGACGAGTGGCGCGACGCCCCGGTCGTCCGCGCCCTCGTCGACGCGGTCCCGGCCACGGCCTGGTCGGCCGCCGCCAACTCCGACGTCTTCACCCCGGGCGGCCCGAACCACGTCCCCCCGCCGTACGCCAAGGCCCTCACCGCCCTCACCTGACTCTCCCGGCCCGACCCACGCCCGTTGATCATGAAGTTGACCCCGCTGCGAGGCGGAGCGCGACAACTTCATGATCGACAGCGTGGTCGGCGGTGACCCTCAGGGGGTGCGGATGGCGTCCAGGGCCAGCAGGGCGACGTGGAGGGAGAGACAGGCCTCGACCGAGTCGAGGTCGACGTCGAGCACGCGGCCGATCCGGGCCAGCCGCTCGTAGAACGCCGGCCGGGACAGGTGCGCCGCGGCAGCCGCCGCCGACTTGTTCCGGCCCTGCTCCAGGTACGCCCGCAGGGTGCCGAGCAGGTGCTCCCGGGGGTGCTGCGCGTCGTACGTCAGCAGGGCGCCCAGTTCCCGCTCGACGAAGGTCTGCACCCGGGGCTCGTCGCGCAGCAGGTGCAGCAGCCCGGCCAACCCGACGTGCGGCAACCGGAAGATCGGCAGGTCCCGCCGGTCCCGCCGGGCGGCGTCGGCGACCTGCCGGGCCTCGATCAGCGACCGGCGCGCCTCCCGCAGGCTGCCCACCCCGGAGCCGGCCGCGATCAGCACCGCGCCACCCGACGACGGCCGGGCCGCGCCGTTGCCCGGGACGTCCCGGGGCGGGCCGTCGAGGCGCCCGGAGGCGGCGACACCGACCCGGTCGGTCGGCGCGGCGGTGTCGGAGCGGCCCCGGCGCAGCGCGGCGGCGAACGCGGCCAACGCCCGCTCCTCGGCGGCCGGGTCGGGCAGGGCGAGCAGCACGCCGACGGCATGGTCGTCGACGGCGCTGGTCAGCCCGGTCAGCTTCGCCTCGTGCAGCGCCTGGCCGACGGCCTCGGCGAGGTCGCGCAGCCGCGCCGGACCCGACTCCGGGTCGCCCGCGCCCGGGTCCCCCAGGTGTCCGGCCTCGCCGGCCGGGCCGCCCTCCCCCGCCGGGTCGTCGGCCCGGTGCCGGACCACCACGCCGACGAGATGCCGCCGCTCCAGCACCACGCCGAGCGCCCGGGCCCGCAGGGCCACCTCGTCGACCGGGCGGGAGTGGTCGAGCAGGGCGGTGAGCAGCGTCCGGTGGATCTGCCGTTCCAGTCCCTCGGCGTCGCGCCGGATCAGCCGGCCCAACGCCAGCGTCGACGCGGCGCGTTCGACCAGGATGGTCAGCCGGGTGGGCGGTCCGGCCGGCGGGGCAGCGGCGACGCCCACCCCGACCTCGGCCGCCGGGTCGAGCACCCGCCGGCCGGCGGCCAGGTCGCCCCCGCCCGGCCACCGCAGCAGCAGCCGCCCCCAGTCGTGCCCCCGGGCGCCGACGGTGGTCACCAGCCAGCCGCTGTCCGCGTCGTACGCGGTCCGCCCCGCCGGCCGGATCCGGCGGGAGTGCTGCTCCCAGCCGTCCAGCAGCAGCTCGGCGCTCTCCCCCGCCGGGTCGTACGCGAGCACCTGCCGGGAGAGGTTCTCCAGCACCACGGGGCAGCCGGACAGTTCGGCGGCCTGCCGGACCACCTCACCGGGGCCGGCGCCCTCCACCGACAGCTCGGTGAAGCGCTGGTGGATCTCCTCGGTCGCCCGCAGCTCGGTGAGCTGGGCGTCGACGATCAGCGCGTGCACCGCCTCGGTGATCCGCACGAACGGGGTGGCCCGCCGCAGCTCCACCAGCGGCAGCCCGCGCCGCTCCGCGACGGCCGCCATCACCCGGGGCACCCCGCTGACGTACCGGCGGCCCAACTCGACGACCAGGCCGGAGACCCCGACGCCGGCCAGGTCGCCGACGAAGGCGCGCAGCCCGGCGTCGTCGGCGGGCAGCCCGATGCCGGTGGTGAGCACCAGCTCGCCGCCGCCGAGCAGGGTGGCGATGTCGGGCACCTCCGCCACGTGCACCCAGCGCACCGGGCGGTCGAGGCCGGCGTCCCCGGCGACCAGGCGCGGAGCGCCGTGGCGGACGGGGTCCAGCGCGAGGACCTCACGGACGGTAGGGAACACGGGCGACACGCTACCGTCGGTTACGCCGATTCTCGACAGTCCGCCCGGGGCAGGTGACGGGGCGGCTCGCCGCCCTCACCACGGGTCGTCGCGGCCCAGCTCCCAGCAGGCCACGGCGGTGGCGGCGGCGACGTTGAGCGAGTCCACGCCGCGGCGCATCGGGATCACCACCCGCGCGTCGCTGGCGTCCATCGCCGCCCGGGTCAACCCCGCCCCCTCGGCGCCGAGCAGCAGGGCCGAACGGGCCCGCTGCGCCGCGTCGAGCCGCTGGATCGGCACCGCGTCCGGCGCGGGGGTCATCGCCAGCACCGTGAAGCCGGCCGCGCGGACATCGGCGAGCGCGTCGGGCCAGGGTTCCAGCTTCGCGTACGGGATCGCGAAGACCTCCCCCATGCTGACCCGGACACTGCGCCGGTAGAGCGGATCGGCGCAGGTCGGGGAGAGCAGCACGGCGTCCACGCCGAGCGCGGCGACCGCCCGGAAAATGGCCCCCAGGTTCGTGTGGTTGTTGACGTCCTCGAGGATCACCACCCGGCGGGCGGCGGCGAGCACCTCGGCGGCGGCCGGCAGGGGCTTGCGCCGGAACGACGCCAGTACCCCCCGGTGCACGTGGAAGCCGGTGGCCCGTTGCAGCACGTCCGGGGTGGCCGCGTAGACGGGGGCGTCGCCGGTGTCCAGGTCGGCGAGCTGGTCGACCCGCTTGGCGTCCACCAGGTACGACCGCGCCGGGTAGCCGGCCCGCAGCGCCCGGCGCAGCACCAGCTCACCCTCGGCGATGAACAGGCCGTGGGGTGGCTCCCAGCGGGTGCGCAGCTCGACGTCGGTCAGCGCGCGGTAGTCGGCGATCCGCTCGTCGTCGGGGTCGGTGATCTGGTGGATGGGCACCGCACGATTCTGCCGGACGCGCGGACCACGACCGACGGAAGGAGCAGCAGGCCGGCCTCAGCCGGCCCGGTGGTACCGCAGCAGCACGGACCGGCCGTCGAAGGTCCGCGACTCCACGAGACGGAGGTTCAGCCGCCCGGTGACCGAGAAGACCGGCTTGCCGCCGCCGAGCACCACCGGGTGCACGAAGATCTGGTACTCGTCGATCAGGCCGAGTTCGGTCAGCGCGGCGGCGGCGTCGGCACCGCCGTTGAGCAGCAGGTCGCCGCCCGGCTGCTCCTTGAGCGCGGTGACCTCCTTGCCGAGGTCGCCGCCGCCGACCACCTGGGCGCCGTGGTCGGCCTCGGTGAGCGTACGCGAGACCACCACCTTCGGCGTCCGCCGCCAGATGGGCACGAAGGCGAGGTCGTGCGGGTGGTCGGAGATCGACTCCGCCTGCGGCCAGTAGGCGGCCATGAACTCCCAGACCTTGCGGCCGTAGAGGAAGGCGCCGGACCGGTCGCACTGCTCCAGCGAGTACGCGGACAGCTCCGGGCCCATCTCCGGCCAGTCGAACTCGCCGTTCGGCCCCTCGATGAACCCGTCGAGCGACTGGTGCACCCCGTAGACGATCTTCCGCATTGCTGTTCCTCCTGGCGTCGGACGCCCGTCGTGGGCGCTCTCGCCAGGTGGTCGGAGCGGCGTCGCCGGATCCGACAGCTCCGGCCGAATTTCTTCAGAATTTTTTTCGTCGGGTTGCCCGCCGCCGCTAACGTGCCGCTCGTGCGCCCGATGATCATCGCCCTGGTCGGCATCGACGGGGCCGGGAAGACCACCCAGGCGAAGGCGCTGGCCGGCCGGCTCCGCGCGGCGGGAGTGCCGGCCACCTACTTCGAGAACGCCGGCGGCCGGCCGCTGTGGAACCGGCTCGCTCGTGCCCTGGGCCGCCGGGACGGTCCGCACCTGTTCGGCCGCACCGGCTATGCGGCGCTGGAGGCGACCGTACGCTGGCTCGCGATCGCCCGGGCGGTGCTGGTGTCCCGGCTGACGGGCCGGACGGCGGTGATGGACCGGTGGTCCTGGTGCCAGTACGTGGTGATGCGGGTCCGCCGCGACCGGGGCGGGCGGCTGGTCCGCCTGGCGTACGGGATCTTCCCGCCGCCGAGCCTGGTCTGCTTCCTGGCGGTCTCGCCCGAGCGGGCGCAGCAGCGGGTGCTGGCCCGGGGCATCGACACCGAGGAGCTGCCCTACCTGCGCGCCCTCGACGCCGGCTACCGGGCGCTGCCGGAGTTCGGCACGTTCACCGTCGTCGACGCGGACGGCGGGCCGGCCGAGGTCCGCGCCACCCTCGACCGGGTGGTGCGCACGGTCCTCGACCCGGCGGTGCGGACGACCGTCGCCCGCTCCGACTGACCGTCCCGAAGCGTCACCGGAGCGGGCCGGCGCGCCGAGGTCGTACGCCCGGGGGCGGTCTCATGGATGGGGCAGCTCGACAGGGCGCTCCGGGCGCCTACCCGGGGGAGACGGGAGCCGACCCCCACCCCGGCGTGCGACCGCCGTCGGCCGCGGGCGCACGTGGAGGGCGTCAACCCGCGGGCGCACGTGGCGGGCGTCGACCCGCGACGCACGGGCGTGGCATGGCGGTCAGCCGCGGCCCTGGAGCCAGGGTCGCAGGTCGGAGAGGCGCTGCTCGTCGGAGGGCCGCCGCTCGTCGGAGGGCCGCCGCTCGTCGGAGGGCCGCCGCTCGTCGGAGGGCTGCCGTTCCTCGGCCGGGCGGCGCTCCACCGGGCGGCGCGGGTCGCCGACCAGCTCGCGGCTGGGGGCCGCGAAGATCTTCTCCGGCTGCCCGTCGACGGCGGTGGCGATGACCCGGGCGACCGCGTCGATCACCTTGGCCTGTACCGCGGCGCCCACGGAGTCGGTCGGGTCGTCCGGGTTGGCGGCGATGCCGGCGACCGCGACCTGCGGGGTGAAGCCGACGAACGTCTCCGTCGCGTTCCGCTCCGAGCTTCCGGTCTTGCCGGCGACCGGGCGGCCGTCGAGGATCCGGTCTACGGAGGTGGCCGTGCCGCCGTTGCACTGCCCGAACGCGGACTGCTGGCCCACCGGGCAGCGCGCCGCGTCGGTGGCGGCCCGGGCCACGTCGGCGTCGAGCACCCGGCGGCAGGACGGGTCGCCGACCGGCACCCGCTCGCCGTCGGGGGCGGTCACCGAGACCACCGGCAGCGGCGTGCAGTACGTCCCCTCGGCGGCCACGGTGGCGTACGCGTTGGCCAGGTCGAGTGGTGTGGTGGCGGCCACGCCGAGGGTGAACGAGCCCCAGTTGGCGGCGTCTTCCTCGGCGAAGGCGGCGTCGGCGTCGGCCCGGAAGGTGATGCCGAGGCGCTGTGCCATCTCCACCACCTTCTCCTGCCCGACCTGCTCGGCCAGCCAGACGAAGTACGTGTTCACCGAGCGGCCGAAGCCGTCCCACATCATGCGGTACCCGTCCATCCACTCGGGGTTGGCGTTGGCCGGGCACCACCGGCCCTCGCAGCTCCCCTCGCCCTCGGCCGCGTACCGGGTGGGCAGCCGGCTGGGCGCGTCGAAGCCGGTCGCGAGGGGCTTGCCGGCCTCCAGCGCGGCGAGCATGGTGAACAGCTTGAACGTCGAGCCGGCCTGGTATCCGTCGACGCTGTCGCCGCCGGAGATCAGGGGGTTGACGGTGTTCGGGTGGTTGGGCTGCCCGTCCGGGTTCGCGTCGAGGCTGTAGTGCCGGTTGACCGCCATGGCGAGGACCCGGCCGGTGCCCGGCTCGACGGCGGCGATGGGCAGGGCGCGCTTGTTGCCGTACCCGTAGACACTGGTGGCCTGCTTCTGCGCGGTGGCCTGGACCTGCGGGTCCAGCGAGGTCACCACGGTGTAGCCGCCCCGGCGCAGCGCCTGCTCGCGCTCCTCGACGCTCTCGCCGAACGCCGGCTGGGCGAGCCACCACTGCCGCAGGTAGTCGCAGAAGAAGCCCCAGTCGTCGTGGCCCTCGGCGACGGCGGTGCAGCCGTTGGGCTGCGCGGTGGGCTTGAGCTTCAGCTTCTCGGCCTTGGCCCGCGCCGCCTGGTCGGCGGTGATCGCCCCGGTCTCGACCATCGCGTCCAGCACGTAGCCGCGGCGCTCCAGCGCGGCGTCCGCGTCGCCGTCGATCGGGCTGTACGCCTCCGGCGACTGCACCAGGCCGGCGAGCAGGGCCGCCTCGCCGAGGGTCAGGTCCGCCGGGGCCTTGGCGAAGTAGCGCTGGCTGGCCGCCGCGATGCCGTACGCCCCGGAGCCGAAGTACGCGATGTTCAGGTAGCGGTTGAGGATCTCGTCCTTGCTCAGGCGCTGCTCCAGCGCCGTGGCGTACCGGATCTCCTGGATCTTGCGCCCGATGGTCTGCTCGGTGGCCGCGGCGCGCTCCTCGGCCGTGCGGCCCGGGTCGGTCTTGAGCACGTTGCGGACGTACTGCATGGTCAGCGTCGAGCCGCCCTGCGCGGTGCCGCCGCCGGACACGTTCGCCACCAGCGCCCGGAGCAGGCCGCGCAGGTCGGCGCCGCTGTGGTCGTAGAACCGCCGGTCCTCGGCCGCGACGATCGCCTGCCGCATCACCGGGGCGATCTCGTCCAGCCCGACGTCGGTGCGGTTGACGTCGTAGAACGTGGTGATGAGCGTCTTGCCGTCGTTGGCGTAGAGGTAGGAGCGTTGTGGTGTGGCCGGGGTGCGCAGCGCCTCGGGCAGCGCGGCGTACGAACCCAGGGCCGCCTTGGCACCCAACCCGAGCAGCAGGTTGCCCGGCAGCGCGGCGACCGCCAGGACGAGGCCGGCGAGCACGCCGGCGAGCAGCACGGTGAACAGCCGCGACAGCGGCGAGCGGGGTGGGGCCATGGTCCCCAGGATTGCCGTGAAAGCCGCCAACCGACCACCCCCGCGGCCCTCCTGTCAGCAACTTCACCGCCCGCTGCCAGGGAGTTCCCATCACAGTGGCCCCGGCGTCCCCCGCCGCCCCACCCGTCCCGCCGGCCGGAGCCGCGCCGGGACGGCCAGGGCGGCCGGCGAGGGGCTCAGCCGGTGGCCAGCGGGCCGTTCGGGCCCGGGCCGGTCGGCGCGGCGGTGGCGAGGCTGGCGCTGGCGGCGTCGCGCGCGATGTCCCGGGGCACCAGGCGCCCGGAGCGGTAGGCGATGCCGATGCCGGCGATCAGCACGAAGATCGCACCGAAGGTCTGCAACGAGCCGATCAACGCGCCGCCGAGGCCCAGCAGCGGGGCGGCGATCATCAGCATCGTGCCGTCGCCGATGCTGAACGCCCCGGACCGGGCCACCGACCAGCCGGTCAGCAGCCAGCCCAGGGTGTAGCAGGTGGCGCCGACGAGCACGAGCCCGCGGGCGGTGGTGCCGAAGACCGGGGTCTGCTCCGCCAGGCCCGCGAAGGGCAGCATGAGCACCGTGCCGGCGATGGACACCAGCAGGCCGGCGACGGCGACCCGGCGGCTGCGCGTCGCGGCCAGCAGCCCGGTCAGCGCCAGCAGGGCGAGCAGCCCGAGCCAGACCGACGCCACCCAGCCCACCAGGTAGAGCGGCCGGCCGTCGGCCGGGTACGGGTCGTTGCCCACCCCGCCGTCGCTGGCCATCGCCACGACGCCGTAGAGCACGGCGTACGCGGGGAGCAGCCACACCGCGGCCCGGGCGAACCGGCGCAGCGACCAGGCCCAGCTGGCGTTGGTGGCCGGCCCGGCCGGCGTCGGCTCCCCGACGAACGGCAGCACCCCGAACCCTCCGCCGGTACGCCGGCTGCCGAGCGGCCCGGTGGGGTCGTGCGCGCCCGGTACCGGGGCCGAGGACCACACCCGCTTCGCCGGATCCTTCATGCGTCACCTCGCTCGTCCGCGAGCGGTGCGGGACGCGCCGGGGCGCCCCGATGCCTGGTCACCACCCGTCCTAGAACCGATGGTGGCAGGCGCCGGAGCGCCCCATGAGCACTTCTCACATTTCTCCGGGCACGTCGGCCCGCGCCGCTCAGCCCCGTTCGCGCTGGTCGGCGGGGTCGTTCAGCAGGCTCGCCGGCGAGACCGGCTCCGGCGCCGGCAGCCCCTGCGGTTTGCCGCCGCTGGCCTGCGCCTCGGCGACGCGTACCTCGTCGTGGATCTGCTGGGCGGCGGCCGCCGCGGCCTGCGCCGCCGCGGCCGCCTCGCGCTCCACCTCGCTCGCGCCGTCGGCCGCCTCCGGTGCCGGCTCGTCGCCGACCATCCGGCTCAGCCCGCCGAGCGCGCCGCCCATCCCCTCGAGGGCCTTGGTCAGCTCGGCCGGGACGATCCAGACCTTGTTCGCGGTGCCGTTGGCGATCTGCGGCAGCGCCTGGAGGTACTGGTAGGCGAGCACCTTCTGGCTCGGGTTGGCCTGGTGGATCGCGTCGAACACCGTCCGGATCGCCTTGGCCTGGCCCTCGGCCTGGAGGATCCGCGCCTGCCGGTCACCGTCGGCGCGTAGCACCGCGGCCTGCTTCTCGCCCTCGGCCGTGAGGATCTGCGACTGCTTGTGCCCCTCGGCGTTCAGGATCGCCGCCCGGCGGTCCCGCTCGGCGCGCATCTGCTTCTCCATCGAGTCCCGGATGCTCGGCGGCGGCTCGATGGCCTTGATCTCCACCCGGGTGACCTTGATGCCCCACCGGCCGGTGGTCTCGTCCAGCACGCCGGAGAGGTGCCGGTTGATCTCCTCGCGGCTGGTCAGTGCCCGCTCCAGGTCCAGCGAGCCGATGACGTTGCGCAGCGTCGTGACGGTGAGCTGCTCGATGGCCTGGAGGAAGTTCGAGATCTCGTACGTGGCGCGGACCGAGTCGACGACCTTGAAGTAGAGCACCGTGTCGATCGAGACCACCAGGTTGTCGGAGGTGATCACCGGCTGCGGCGGGAAGCTGACCACCTGCTCGCGCATGTCGACCTTGGTGCGGACCGCGTCGATGAACGGGACCAGGAGGTTCAGCCCCGGGTTCAGGGTGCGCTTGTACCGACCCAGCCGCTCGACCACGTCCTGGCGCTGCTGAGGCACGATCCGCACCGCCTTGGCCAGGGTGATCACCCCGATCAGCGCCACGGCCATCAACAGGACCGGGATCACGAGTTCCATGTACTCACCTTTTCGCTTCGGGTAGCTCGTCGGAGGGGGAAACGTCGTCCCGCCAGACCAGGGCGGTGGCGCCCCGGACCTGGATCACCTGCACCCGTTCACCGGGGGCGAAGACCTGGCTGGCGTCGTAGGACCGGGCCTGCCACAGCTCGCCGTCGATCTTGACCATGCCCTGCCCGGCGTCGATCCGCTCCAGCACCAGCGCCGTGCTGCCCTCGATCGCCTCCACGCCGAAGGGCTGCTCGCCGCTCTCCAGGGCGGAACGCCGGTGCCTGCGCAGCGTCGGGCGTACGCCCAGCACCGTCAGCGCCGACACCCCGGCGAAGACGATCGCCTGCACACCCACCGGCGCGCCGAGCGCCGCGGCTCCGGCGGCGGCGAAGGCCCCGGCCGCGAACATGATCAGGAACAGCGTCGTCGTGAAGATCTCGGCGACGGCCAGCACCACACCCAGCACGATCCACAGCACGGCGTCCACCCCACGATCGTGACATGACAATGCACGCGCGGCCCACCCGCGAAGATCAGTAAGCTCGGCGGCACGTCAGCGGCCCGCCCCACCGGGCCCGGAGGGAGGAGCGCCCGTGTCCCTGCTGCCCGACACCGTCCGCCACGTCGACACCCTCGTCGCCGAGGCGCAGTCCGCCGGCCGGACGCCGTCCCTGGTGATCGGCGTGGTACGCGACGGCGCGCTGGCGCACCTCGCCACCGCCGGCGAGCACCCGCGCCCCGACGGCGACCTGCAGTACCGGGTCGGGTCGATCAGCAAGACCATGACCGCGACCCTGGTCATGCAGGAGCGCGACGCCGGCCGGCTGGCCCTGGACGACCCGCTGGAGAAGCACCTGCCCGGCACCGCCGTCGGCACGCTCACGCTGCGGCAGCTGCTCGGCCACGCCAGCGGCCTGCAACGCGAGCCCGAGGGGCCGTGGTGGGAACGCGCCGAGGGCGTCGACCTGGAGACCCTGGTGGCCGGGGTCACCGCCGAGAAGATCGCCTACCCCGCGCACCGGTCCTACCACTACTCCAACCTGGCGTACGGGCTGCTCGGCGGGGTGCTGGAGCGGATCACCGGCACGCCGTGGGCCGAGCTGCTCCGCCAGCGCGTCCTGGCGCCGCTCGGCATGCGCCGCACGACGTACGCGGCGACGGAGCCGTTCGCCCGCGGCTACGTGGTGCACCCGTGGCACGACACGCTGCGGGAGGAGCCGCGTACCGACACGGGGGCGATGGCCCCGGCCGGGCAGCTCTGGTCGACCGCCGAGGACCTGGCCCGGTGGGCGGCCTTCCTGGCCGACCCGGCGCCGGAGGTGCTGGCGGCGGAGACGCTGACCGAGATGTGCGCCCCCGTGGTGATCAGCGACCTCGACTCGTGGACCGGCGGGCACGGCCTGGGGCTGGAGCTCTACCGGGAGGGCGAGCGGGTCTACGTCGGGCACGGCGGTTCGATGCCCGGCTACGTGGCCGCCCTGACCGTGCACCGCCCGTCCCGGACGGCCGTGATCGGCTTCGCCAACTCGTACGGCTTCCGCACCGGCGGGATCGGCGGGCTCGCGCAGCGGATCCTCACCGCCGTGCTGGACGCCGAGCCGGCGCTGCCGCGGCCCTGGCGGCCGGGCGCCGCCGCCCCGCCCGCCGGAACCGTCGAGCTCGCCGGCCGCTGGTGGTGGATGGGGGTGCCCCTCGACCTGACCTGGGACGCCGCCACGGGCGGCCTGACGGCGCACGTACGCGGGGAGCGGATGAGCTGTTTCGCCCCGGAGGGACCGGACCGCTGGCGGGGCCGCTCCGGCCCGGAGAACGGCGAGATCCTCTCCGTGCTGCGCGACGAGGCGGGGCGGGCGGTGGCGCTGGACATCGCCACCTTCGTCTTCACCCGCACGCCCGACCAGGAGCCCTGACCCCGGCCCCGGCCGCAACCACGCTCAGGCCGGCTCGGTGACGAAGTCGATCAGGCGTTCCATCGCGTTGATCAGCGGGGTCTCCACGTCGGCGAAGCTGTCCACCCGGGACAGGATGTGCCGCCACATGTCGGCCGGCTCGGCGACCCCGAGCGCGGCGCAGACCCCCTCCTTCCACGGCTGCCCCGGCGGCACCACGGGCCACGCCCGGATGCCCAGTGCCGCCGGCTTGACCGCCTGCCACACGTCGACGTACGGGTGGCCGGTGACCAGCACGTGCGGGGAGGTCACCTTCGCCACGATCCGGCTCTCCTTGGTGCCGGGGACCAGGTGGTCGACCAGCACACCGAGGCGGCGACCCGGTCCGGGGGCGAACGCGCGCACCTCGGCGTCGAGGGCGTCGATGCCGTCCAGCGGCTCCACCACCACGCCCTCGATCCGCAGGTCGTCGCCCCAGATCCGCTCGACCAGGGCCGCGTCGTGGATGCCCTCCACCCAGATCCGGCTGGCCTTGGCGACCTGGGCGCGGACCCCGTCCACCGCGATCGAGCCGGAGGCGGTGCGCCGGCGGGCCGCCGGTACGGGGGCGCGGGTCGGCCGGCGCAGCGTCACCGGCTCCCCGTCGAGCAGGAACGCCGCCGGCAGCAGCGGGAAGTTGCGCCGCCGGCCGTGCCGGTCCTCCAGCACCACCGCGCCGGCCTCGAAGCCGACCACCGCGCCGCAGAAGCCGGAGTCGGCGTCCTCGACCACGAGGTCCGGTTCGGCGTCCACCTCGGGGGTGACCTTCCGTCGCCGCCAGTCCCCCGCCAGCACGTCGTCCGCATACCGCCGCCCCATGGAGATCACGCTATCCGCCCGCCTCCACGCCCGCACCCGACACGCCGCGACGCCCCCGGCACGCTGATCACGTCGCCGTGGCGCCGGTGCGGTCGCACGGTTCGGCGTTCCGCCCACACCACCGCATGATCGACATGGCGGGGGACGGGCGGAGCGGCAGTCGAGACAGGGGCGGCGATGACCACGTACCCTTTCGGCATGTCCACCCCCGCAGCGGGCGCGGCCACTCTCGCGCCGCGCCGGTCCAGCCGGTTCGTTGCCTGGGTGCGCGCGTGGCGCGCCGGGCTGGTGCCCTTCGACGAGGTCGCCGAGGCCATCGCCGGCGACGAGGAGCACCTGGTCGCGGACGCGCCCGGCACCTGGACCGACGTCCCGCTGCCGCAGGCGCTGCCCACCCTGGCGAAGCTCTCGCCGGACGAGATCCGCCTGGTGCTGCCAGCACCGGGCGATCCGCGCGGGCTGCCCGGCCCGGGCGACTTCGCCGGCGCGGCGCTGCTGGCCGGCGAGGCGGTCGTCGCGGGCAGCCTCGGCCTGATCCCGCACGTGCGCACGCACACGTCCGGCTCCGGCGACACCTTCGAGACGGTGCTCTGGCGGGTCTACCCGCTGCCGGCCGACGCCCCGGCCGCGTCGCTCGCGCTGCCCGGCGCGGCCGAGGCCGAGGCGGAACTGGCGGCGGCCCTGCACCACACCACCGCCGCGCTGACCCGGCTGGACGTCGCCCAGTGGCGACCCGAGCTGGCCGGGGCACTGGAGGAGCTGCGCCGACCCAACGGCGCCACCGACCTGCCGCCCGGGTTCGACCCGCGCGCCCGGCGGCTCTTCGCCCGGGCCGCCGTGCTCGACCGGGTGCTCGCCCTGGCCGGGCACGCCGCGCCCGGCGGCGCGATCAACAACTACGAGGCCCAGCAGCGCGACGCCGCGCTGCGCCCGCTGACCACCGCCTGCCGGCAGGCCCTGGTGGCCGCCTGCAACGCCCCGCTGCGCCCCTGACGGCGGGCGGGCGTACCGCTGCGGGCGGGCCGGCGTCGGGCGCGGCGGCCGGGCCGCGCGTCAGACCTCGTCGACCAGGTCGGCCACCGAGTTGACGATCCGCGACGGGCGGTACGGGTAGCGCTCCGCCTCGGCGCGGCTGCTGATCCCGGTCAGCACCAGGATCGTCTCCAGGCCGGCCTCCAGCCCGCAGAGGATGTCGGTGTCCATCCGGTCGCCGATCATGGCGGTCGTCTCGGAGTGCGCGTTGATCGTGTTCAGCGCCGAGCGCATCATCATCGGGTTGGGCTTGCCGACGAAGTACGGCTCCACCCCCGTCGCCTTCGAGATCATCGCGGCGACCGAACCGGCGGCCGGCAGCGCGCCCTCCACCGACGGCCCGGTCACGTCGGGGTTCGTGCAGATGAACCGGGCCCCGTCGTTGATCAGCCGGACGGCCTTGGTGATCGCCTCGAAGCTGTAGGTGCGGGTCTCCCCCAGCACCACGTAGTCCGGCGCGTAGTCGGTCAGCACGTAGCCCACCGCGTGCAGCGCCGTGGTCAGCCCGGCCTCACCGATCACGTACGCGGTGCCGTCCGGTCGCTGGTCGGCCAGGAACTGGGCGGTGGCCAGCGCGGACGACCAGATGGCGTGCTCGGGCACGTCGAGGCCCATCCGGCTCAGCCGGGCCTGCAGGTCCCGCGGCGTGTAGATCGAGTTGTTCGTGAGCACCAGGAACGGCTTGCCCGAGGCGCGCAGCCGGGAGACGAACTCCGGCGCGCCGGGCACGGGCTGGCCCTCGTGCACCAGCACGCCGTCCATGTCGGTCAGCCAGCTCTCCACCGGCTTACGGTCCTGCATCGTCACTCGTTCCAGGGGTGTCGGGGCCGCCGGCGGAGCCGGCGCGGCGGTCAGGAGTCGGGATTCCGGGGTGGTCGGCGGCCGTCACGAGTCGGGCCGCCGAGGTCGGCGGCGGTCAGGAGCCGGGCCGCCCCGGGGTCGGGGCGACGGGACGGCGGGCGGGGACGCAGCACACCGTCGGGCAGGTGTCCCACATCGGCAGGTCACCGAGGCGGCGGCGCAGCGTCACCCCGTCCGGCTCGGTCCGCTCCCGGACCAGCTCGCGGACCATCGCCACGAACCGCGGGTCCGTGCCCGGGGTGGCGGCCCGGACGAAGTCCAGGCCGAGCTGCCTGGCCGTCTGGCGCGCCTCGGTGTCGAGGTCCCACACCACCTCCAGGTGGTCGGAGACGAACCCGATCGGGCTGACCACCACGCCGGTGGTGCCGGCCTCGGCCAGCGTGCCCAGGTGATCGTTCACGTCCGGCTCCAGCCACGGCACGTGCGGCGGGCCGGAGCGGCTCTGCCAGACCAGGTCCCAGGGCAGGTCCGGGGCGGCCGCCGCGTGCACCAGCCGGGCCACCTCGGCGAGCTGCGCCTCGTACCGGCCGCCGTGGGGGCCTGCGGTGGCGGCCATCGAGTTCGGGATCGAGTGGGCGGTGAACACCAGCCGGGTGCTGTCCCGCTTCGCCGGGTCGAGCTGCGCCAGCGCCGCCCGTACCGCGTCGACGTGCGGCTCGACGAACCCGGGATGGTCCCAGAACTGGCGGATCTTGTCGATCAGCGGGGCGTCCGGGCCGACCGCCGCCCGGGCGGCGGCGATGTCGTCCTGGTACTGGCGGCAGGAGGAGTAGCCGCCGAGGGCGCTGGTGACGAACGCCAGGGCGTGCCGGACGCCGTCGTCGCGCATCCGCGCCACGGTGTCGGCGAGCATCGGATCCCAGTTCCGGTTGCCCCAGTAGACGGGCAGGTCGAGGCCGTGGGCGGCGAAGTCCTCCCGGATCGCCGCGAGCAGCTCGCGGCACTGCTGGTTGATCGGGGAGACGCCGCCGAAGTGCTGGTAGTGCTCGGCGACCTCCGCCAGCCGTTCCGGCGGCACGCCCCGCCCCCGGGTCACGTTCTGCAGGAACGGCATCACGTCCTCGGGCCGCTCCGGCCCACCGAAGGACACCAGGACCACCGCATCGTACGCCATGGGGCCATTCTTCCCGGTCGGCGGTCCCCGCCGGGCAAGGGCCCCTCGCCCTGCCCGCGAGGAAGGGGCCCCTGCCGTACGGAAGGCGACCGCGGGGACCCTTCCTCGCGCCTCAGGCGCCGATGGCGTGGTAGCCGCCGTCGACGTGGACGATCTCGCCGGTGGTGGCCGGGAACCAGTCGGACAGCAGCGCCAGGCAGGCCCGGGCGGCCGGCTCCTGGTCGGTGAGGCTCCAGCCCAGCGGCGCGCGCTCGGTCCAGGCGTCCTCGAACTGCTCGAAGCCCGGGATCGACTTGGCGGCGATGGTGCGCAGCGGCCCGGCGGCGACCAGGTTGCTGCGGATGCCCTGCTTGCCCAGGTGCAGCGCCAGGTAGCGGGAGGCCGACTCCAGCCCGGCCTTGGCCACGCCCATCCAGTCGTAGACGGGCCACGCCTTGGTCGCGTCGAAGGTCAGGCCGACCACCGCGCCGCCGGCGGACATCAGCGGCAGCGCCGCCATGGCCAGCGACTTGTAGGAGTACGTGGAGACCTGCAGCGCGGTCGCCACGTCCTCCCAGGGCGCGTCGAGGAAGCCGCCGCCGAGGCAGCTCTGCGGGGCGAAGCCGATCGAGTGCACCACCCCGTCCAGGCCGTCGACGTGCTCGCGCACCCGGTCGGCGAGCCCCGCGAGGTGCTCGGCGTTGGTCACGTCCAACTCGATCACCGGCGCCGGCTCGGGCAGCCGCTTGGCGATCCGCTCGACCAGGGACAGCCGGCCGTAGCCGGTGAGCACGACCTGCGCCCCGTTCTCCTGGGCGAGCTTCGCCACCGAGAAGGCGATCGAGGCGTCGGTGATGACGCCGGTGACGAGCAGCCGCTTACCGGCGAGCAGTCCGGACATGCAGGGATTCCTCCGTAGTTCTTCAGTGACCGCTGTCAGTGACCCATGCCGAGGCCGCCGTCGACGGGGATGACGGCGCCGGAGATGTAGCCCGCGGCGTCCCCGGCCAGCCAGGTGACCGCGCCCGCGACCTCGTCCGGCTGCGCGAAGCGGCCGGCGGGGATGACCTTGCGGTACTCGGTCTTGCGGTCCTCGGGCAGCGCGGCGGTCATGTCGGTCTCGACGTAGCCGGGCGCGACCACGTTGGCGGTGATGTTGCGGCTGCCCAGCTCGCGGGTGATGGAGCGGGCCACGCCGACCAGTCCGGCCTTGCTCGCCGCGTAGTTGACCTGGCCGGGGCCGCCGTAGAGGCCGACCACCGAGGAGATGAAGATCATCCTGCCCCACTTCGCGCGGAGCATCTTGGTCGAGGCGCGCTTGGCGCACCGGAACGCGCCGGTCAGGTTGGTGTCCAGCACGCGGGTGAACTGCTCCTCCGACATGCGCATCAGCAGCGTGTCGTCGGTGATGCCGGCGTTGGCGACCAACACCTCGACCGGCCCCAGCTCGGCCTCGATGGCGGTGAAGGCCGCGTCGACCGAGTCGGAGTCGGTGACGTCGCAGCGCACCCCGAACAGCCCCTCGGGGGCGTCGCCGCTGCGGTGGGTCACCGCCACCCGGTCGCCCTGCTTGGCGAAGGCCTGCGCGATCGCCAGGCCGATCCCCCGGTTGCCGCCGGTCACCAGGACGGTACGGGCCACGGGTCCCCCTCTGCTCAGTGATCTCCCGGTCGGTCGGAGCCTAGGCGTTACCGGCAGGTAAGCGCTAACGGCGGGCACGTCAGGCCGGGTCACGACACGCGGATCGCCCGTCCCCCGGCCGCGTCACGCCGGGGGCCGCCGGGAGCGGGTTCGCCCGGTGGAGCCCCGCGGGCGGACCGTCGGCGGACACTCGCCGCCCCCGCGTGGGGCGGCGACGGCGGCGGCCCGAGCCGGTCGGGCGGTCGACCGGAGCCGATGGGCCGAGTGCGGCAGCGGACGCCGGCCGGTGTACGATCATCCGCGTTTGCGGGCCGTCGCGGTCCGCGTTCCGGGCCCCGCCGACCGCAGGAGGTGATCGCTGTGCGAGATAGCGATCCTCCGAGTCGTGGCCGGGCCGTCCGTCAGCCCCGCTGAGCCACGACTCAGCAGGTGAGCTGACCCAGCTTCGCTCCCCGCACCCGCCCGGTCTCCGGCCCCGCGCCGGGTGACCGCGCCGTGCCCCGCCGGGAGCCGCCCCCGGTCACGACTTCTGTGTGCGCGTCCTGATCCACCCCTGCGGTCCGCTCCCGCTCGCGGACCGTCCAGTCGCCACCCGGAGCCGTCCATGAGCCGCTACGTCGCCCCGCTGGGCTTCACCCTCGCCGCCGTCTGGGTGGCCGTCATCTTCGTCCTCGCCGGCCACTGACACCGCCGCCGGCCGTGGTCGTCCGCGCCGGCGGTCGGCACCGGCCACCCGACGCCCGCCGTCCTCGTCCGCGCCGGCGGCGGGCGTCGAC
>NZ_JBFAVI010000092.1:0-24964 GCF_040679695.1 Micromonospora sp. NPDC052213 | reverse complement strand
GGCCGTCCCCGTCCGGGGCGCCGCACCGCCCCCACCCCGCCCCGAAGACGACGGTGCCGGCCCCGTCGAGCGGAGCCGGCACCGGGTCGTGCGGGGAAACTACGCCGCGCGGTACGCGTTCCAGGCGGTCAGCATGCGGCTGGCCTGCCCGGCGGTGAACTGGTACATGCAGGAGTCGTAGGTGTAGTCCATGAAGTTGTTGATCGGGTCGACGCCCGGGGCGGTGCAGGTGTCCCGGCCGGTCGGGCACTGGAACGCCGGGGACGCCTCGGGCGCGGTGTCGCTGACGCTGTCACCCGAGCCGGAGCAGCCGCCCTGGAAGGTGTGGTAGAGGTTCAGCCAGTGGCCGACCTCGTGGGTGCCGGTGTCGCCCTGGTTGTAGTTGGTGGCCGTGCCGCCCGGCAGCGACTCGCTCAGCACGACGACGCCGTCCATGCTGCTCAGCTTCCGGGTCGGGAAGGTCGCCCAGCCGAGCAGGTCGTTGCTCAGCTCGCCCAGGTAGACGTTGAGGGTGTTCTTGCCGCCCTCGCGCAGCGAGGTCTTCATCGACCGCTCCGCCGAGGAGCCCTGCACGATCGGGTACCACGAGGGGTTGGTCACCCGGTTGATCTTCTGCAGCTGGAAGCTGAACGCGGTGGCCGCACCGCCGGTCGCCCCGCTGTAGGACTGGTTCAGCACGTTGATCTGCGAGGTGATCATCGAGTCCGGGATGTTGCCGCCGGCCCGGGTGCCGTCCCGCTGGATCACGTGCACCACGACCGGGACGGTGACGGTGGCCGTGATGGAGGCGCCGGCGCCGGTGCGGAACCGGGCGCGCTCGCGCAGGGCGGCGGCCAGGTCGGCCTCGCGCTCGCGGGTCTCGGCCAGGGTCAGCTCGTTCGGCTCGTGCTTGGCCGCGCCGCCCGCCTTGAGGCGGGAGTCCGAGTGGACGTCGGCCGGCTCGACGCAGACCTCGCTCGGGGCGGCGGAGAAGGCCGACGCAGCCGGCACGACGCCCACGGCGGCGGTGCTGAGCAGCAGCGCGAGGGTCGTCGACGCGACGCCGGCCGTACGCCGGGTCAGCAGGTTGGGACGGAGTCCCATGGGCCCACCTCTTTCTGGCCGGCGCGACAGGGGGTATGTCACGCCGTGGCTGAGAACGTTGGGCAGACGTTACAACCGATCGACGAATTTGAGAACGGCCATATGTTGCGGGGGCGAAACTTTTTCCTGGCCGGCGCCGATCCGCGATCGACAATTGGCGATGAAACGGTGATTCTCGGTAGAGACTCGCGCTGCCCGACGGCGCGGTGGCGTCGATCTTCGGGTGTGCCGGTCCGCCGGCCGGTGTGAGCCACGGCACAGAGCAGACCAAGGCCGCCGTGGCGGGGCCGGCTCCCGGGCGGCGGCCGCGAGTCACCCGGGTCGCCGGGCGACACGGTGCGGCGTCGGAGGGGGTGCCTGGGTGCACCGGCGTGACGTCTCAGGTACAGTGGTGGCGCCTGCGGGTGTAGTTCAATGGCAGAACATCAGCTTCCCAAGCTGACAGTGCGGGTTCGATTCCCGTCACCCGCTCCACGATCGAGGCCCTGGCCAGGACGCGAGTCCCAGCCAGGGCCTTCGATGTTCGAAGGCCAACGATCATGCCGCGTGCCATTGGCGTGCCATTAGCCCGGTCGTCCCCGGCCCCGTCCGGGTTCGCTGACCGCTTCTTGCCCTTCTTGCCGCCCGACTTCTTGCCGGTCGTGTCCTTGGCGGACTCACGGCGGAGATGGGCTTCAGGCAGGGCCGCTAGAAGCCCATCCGCGCAGCTCGCCGGGTCGCCCATCTTGAGCTCATAATCACTCGGCCGCGCGGAGCTACCGGGGGTAGATCCTGCCCGCTCAGCTACTCCTTGAGGTATCCGGTGGCGGGGTCGATATCAGCGAGGAAGTTGCGGATGGTTTCCTCCATCTCAGGCAGGGTCATTGCGGGGCCGCCAGCTGTGAAGCCGTAGTTGTGCGGCCCACTGAGCCAATCGAAGTCGTACGCAACAGGCTTCTCAGCACGCTCACGAATGCGAAACTCCTGCCCGTCGACCGTCATCATGATCGGATCATCGTTGGTATAGCGGGGTCCCGCGTGCTCGGGCGCCAGGCCCGGCTCCGGTTCGGTCGACATGCATGCTCCTCTCCGCCACCTCGACTGCGCGCATCGGTCGAGGGAAGCAGCCCACCATGCCATTAGCGTGCCATTGACCGGGGCTAGGCGGGGCCAGTCGGGGTCACGAGACATCCGGGACCAGGCCGTCAAGCGCGTAGGCAGGTGGACATCGGCAATTCCCAAGCTGACAGTGCGGGTTCGATTCCCGTCACCCGCTCCAACACGAAGGCCCTGGCCAGGACGCAAGTCTCCCGCCAGGGCCTTTGATGTTGTTCGGGCCGCGAGCACCCGACGGGCATCCACGGGCACTAGCCACGCTTCTTGTCCTTGGCCATCGGCTTGTCCGACGGGCCGGCCGCCGCCTTCTTGGCCCTCTTCCGTTCGGCCTTCACCGCGTCGCTCACCGCTTGGGCGATGACCCGATCCGCCTCCGAGGTGGCGTGCTGGTAGTTCATGGCCGCCTGTGGCGAGTACCGGCCTACTGGCGATCCTGCACGACCACGGACCAGCCGAGCTGATCCGCCGCGTCCGTGCCGCAGAAGACTCCGCAATGCACCCGCTGGCCCCGTAGCAAGACCCACGACGACGCAACCGCCGCCTACTGCCACTGCTCTACGTATAGCGCCGTGTCGCAGATTGCCGAATTGCGCTCCATCAGATCAACGCGGCCCGCAAGCGGGCCGCGCCGACCCGGCCCCGGCCTGCTGGCGACCTTCGGCCGGCATCGGCCGGGCCGGCCGGCCACCGGTGCGGGACAGATCTAGTTAGTACACCCATGCCTTCGTTCCGGCCCAGCGGCCGTCCTGGACGGCGGGCGCGGTCCTGGCGTCCGCGGTGAACACCAGCGGCCCGTCGCCCCAGAAGTCATAGAGGACGAACATCGAGTCGCACGCCCAGGCGCAGGGTCGCCCCTCGTCGCTGTCGTAGCCGGGAACATCGGACGGCGTGGAGCGCCCGCACGGGCATGCTCCGCCGGGTGGCGGACACGGAGTCGGACGGCCCAGGAGCATTGCCTCCCACGACTTGTCTCCGACAGCCGCGCGATTCACACGATGCTGGATCTCACTGAACAGTTCGAAGCCGGCACAGTCCTCGTCGAACTCTTCGTCCAGGGCTTCGGCGAGCCTGTCGTAACCCCGGCTCTGCCAATCGGTCTTGTAGTTCGCCGTCAGGAACAGCGTCCGGTTCAGGCGTACCGGGAGCGGACTGTCGCGTTCGGGGCCCGAACCGAGGTCGCCGAGATACTTCAGGTCGGCTGGCGGATGCGCGGTGTGCAGCTCGGTCACCGGGACATCCGCGTACAAGACGACGTGGTTGGGCTTGGACCCGCCGGACCAGTCCTCCTCGTCGCGGAAGAACCACAGCCAACCGCTCAACGGCAGCCATCCTGCGTCGGCGGCTCCGGCCACGTCAGCAAGGTTGATCTGTGCGGTGAAAGCCAGTGCACCTCTGGTGGCAGCCGCCCCGTCCTCCGGGAGTCGCGTGAGCTGAGTGGTGGGCCACTGCCAACCCCGGGGCAGATCCGGCAGCCCGCCGATTCGGGAGCCGCCGAGGGGTCCGGATCCCGTCGTGTCACGATCCCGGCTGAGTAGCCAGGCAGGGCGCACCAGTGCCCGAAGTCGATCGGTGAGCTGGTCCGCGTCAGCCTCCGGCTTTTCGTATGCCTCCCGTACCGCCGCGGTGAGCATCGCGTCGAGGTCTTCCGGAAGCAGGTGACGGTTGACGGGTGGGTTGGGCAGGGTCGATGAGGCCGGCGGGAGAGGCATGGCGTGCAGACTACGGCGCGTAGTTTGAAGTGATCAAGAAGCGCTCCGCGTGAGGTCCTCACAATCCGATGCGCGCCCTGAAGAGCGTGCCTCCGGCGGTCGTAGGGCAGGTTTTCTAGCAGGTGGGGCACCCGCCCTGCCTGACTGGCAGCGACCGTCTCACAGGAGATGCGGGTGTCTGCCAACCAGGTTTCGAGTGTCATGACCGAACACGGCAGATCGGCGAACAGATGGGCCATCCACGGGCCACAAGGCAGTGCAACCCGAGGCAAGCCCAGGCCACGGAAGGACCGGGTGTACCTGCGGGCACGCCGAGCCGCAGGCCGATCTTGTGCGGTTCCCAAGCTGACAGTGCGGGTTCGGTTCCCGTCACCCGCTCCAACGCGAAGGCCCTGACCAGGACGCGAGTCCCCATCAGGGCCTTCGACGTCTCACGGGCTGCGGCCGTTGCCCGTGTCATTGGCGTGCCATTAGCGTGCGGTCGGAGGTGAGCGACGTGGCAGCGAAGCTGACCCGAGACGTGGACGGAGCCGTCGACTGCCTGAGGAGCGTGGGGTCAGACGCAGCGGTCAGCCTTGCTGGCGGAAGTCCAGCATGTAGAAGACCTTGTCGTAGCGGCGGTCGCCGACGGCGACGAAGCCGGGCAGACGGCCGTATTCGGTGAAGCCCAGCGACCGGTAGAGGTGCAGGGCATTGGTGTTGTCACCACGGACGTCCAGGGTGAGGACCTCGATAGCCACCTCCCGGGCATCAGCGATCAAGGCAGCGGTAAGCGCCCGACCGACACCACGACCATGGGCAGCAGGATCTACCGCGATCTTCTCCAGATCGGCGTGTGGCCGATGCGTCGGTCGGGCGTAGCGGAGCCAGTACCCCAACCCGACAAGCCGGCGGTCGAGGTAGGCGACGCGCAGGGCTGCGTCCCCGGCCTGCACCGCGGAGACGACGTGGCCGAGAAGTTCCGCCACCTCATCCCGCGAGGGTGGTTCGACCCAGCCCAGCGCGGCACCTCCACTGACCAGGTCCGCCAGGATCTGGTGGGCCGACTCGGCGAACCGGGCCTCCAGCTCCGGATCGGAGGTCAGCTCCATGGCATCAACGATCGCGGGCTCGGCGGTCACACCGCTCGTAATGGCCGGATTCATGACCGTCAGGCTAGCCAGCCCAAGGCCCAGCGGAGACTCCGTGCTCCAGCCAAACGGTTACTGACCCAACACTCCTAGCCTCACTTGTGCCGCAGGTCGTCACGTGCAGCTTTGGCTGCGTCGAGGTCCGTCAGACGCCCCACCAAGTGCTCTGGCTCAGGGTGCCGTAGGCGGGACTCGGCGACCGGGACACCATGGGCCCGCATGTTACGCAACACAGCGGCAGCCAGATCATCGTCGCACATCAGTGCGGCCACTCCGGTCCGGCGGTTATAGGGCAAGCCGCCATCGTCGTTCCCGTCGCTTGGCAGGATCACCCAGTCCGGGTCGCTACCGTCCCACAGGTCGGAGTACGCGTCGAGGCTGCCGGCATCCACCAGCTCATAGTGGCAGGAGCGACTTTGGGCGGATGCAGTCCGCAGTATGACCTAGCCGGCCGACAGCGGACGAGCGGAGCAACCCGGCGCGCCATCAGCGTGCCATTTGGCATCGATCGTTGCTACCGCTTGGCGTAGCGGGCCGGACGGCGGCCCGCTCACGACGAGGGCGGGACAACGGCGAACGGGATGGCAAGGAGTCCCTTAGCCGGTTCTTGCCACCTGCCCGACAATGAGCGGCATGACGGAGATGAGCCCGCACGTGGTTAGACGGTCGGGCCGGCTGTTCATGCTGGTACTCCCGCTGTTCGGGTTTGCCGTCGATTTCGTCCTCCTCCTTGTCTCGTATCTGATGCTGGTCGCGATCGCTCCCGACGTGCTGGGTGAGGTGGCCGTGAGCCCTGCCAGGTTCGCTGCGTGGATCGCGCTGGTGAGGCTGCCGATGACGCTCGCCTACACGCTGACCTTTTCGAGGCACGGCTGGATGGCCATGGTGACCACCGGCGAGGTTCCCGATCCGCCCGTACAAAAGGGTTGGCGTCTTGCCCTGGTCAGGGTGCGCAACTGGGGGGCGGAGGTCGCTTGGTGGGTGATAGCCGCGCTGATCGTCTTCGGTTATGTGGCCGATCCGGGCGAGGCACACGTCTGGCAACTCGTCGCCGTGACTGCTGTCGGACCGTTCCTGCTGCCGGAGTCCGTCAAGAGGTTGTTCCAGCTGCTGCGCTGGTGGTGGCGACGGAGGCACCCATCCCACGCACGGCACGCGAAGCCCGATGAGGAGCCCGTCAACGCCTGAAACCCGGGGATGAGCGACCTACGCGCCCAGCTCATCGTCGAGCGGAGCGGCGACGGTGGCCACGAGTTGGGCGGCGAACCGGGTGCAACGCCCGGGGACAGCGCCGTCCGGCGCGGTCATGTCAGGAGCACCTGACCACGACCAGCTGCGGGCGGTCGCCGATGTGGCACTCGTGGCTGAGCTTCATGGTCCCCGACCTGGTGAGGGCCGCGCCCTGCCCGTCGGCCGGCGTGGCGGTCAGCGTCCACGTGTAGGTGCCGTTGGGCATCACGCGGCGGCGGTCGTCCTTGCCGTTCCACGCCGTGGCCACCACACCGCGCGTCAGCCCGCCGGAGAGGGTACGGACGACGGCGCCGCTGGTCTGACTCCTGATCACGAGGGTCCAGGAGGCGGCCGGCTTGGACAGCCACCACTTCGGGCTCCAGTGCCCGGTGGCGTCCTTGACGTGCGCCGAAGTGGCGACGGTGGCGTCGAGCTGGGCGAGGGGCGAGACCGGGACGCCGCTGGGGACCAGGTGGATGCCGTCGTCGGCGCCGAGGTGGGCGATGACGCCGGTGTACGGGTCGACGTCCCAGGGCCGCCACGACGCGAACGCCCCGGCGGTGTGCGACCTCGGCGTTCCGTCGCGGACGTCGGTCACCTTGAGCTGCCCGTCCACCTCGGACGCGACGAAGCCGTCGCCGAGCTTGGCCCACGACCAGTCGTCTCCGGACACGAGTCGCAGGTTCGTCCGCTTGACCGTGTCGTAGACGCCCTGACCCGACGCCGAGCCTACGCAGGTCCACAGCAGCCAGCGCCCGACGGCCTGGAGGTCCTCCAGGAGGCACCCACTCCCGAACCACACCTGAGCGCCCCGCTGCCCGGTCAGCAGGTCGACCGGGGCCACGGCGTCGTTACCGTCCCGCACCCACAGGGTGGTGCCCCACAGCGCCTCGACGGAGGCCGTGGTCGTGAACACCGTGGCCCTGGTGTCGACGTCGACGACCCGGGTCTCCGTACCCGTGCCGCCGACCACCGTGAGGGCCGCGAAGCGGCCGCCGACCGCCGCCACCGCGTGGTACGTGCGGGAGCCGTCGATCCGGGTTCCGGGCATGGGCTGGTTCGGCCCCAGCAGGTGAGGCTGCCGGTCGTCGTCCGTACGCCCGTAGCTGAGACCGGAGACGACCGTCCGGCCGTCTCCGGTGTCGTGGAGGTCGGGGCACGCCGTGGTGTCGCAGCTGGCGGGTGCGGGACCCCGGGCGGTGCGCGCCCCGACCGCGAGGGCGCCGGTCACGCCGATCTCCCGGGTGTAGAGGTGGTGCCGCTTCTGCCAGGCGTTCTCCTGCTCCAGGGTGTTCAGCCGGCCCTGGGTGAGGGTCAGCCCCGACACTGCCTGGAGCTTCCGCGGGTAGGCCTCGGCGGCCTTGCGGACCGTCACGTCGCCGCCGTCCGCGGCCTCGACGACGAAGATCCCCCACCGGTCCACGTCGGGGCCGCCCTGCACCAGGAGCCGGCCGTCCGGGGTCGGCATGGGGGAGCCACCCGACCTGGTCAGCAGCGTCTTGACCGTACGTCCGTCGAGCGCCACGGCCTCGACCCGCCAGACCGGGTCCAGGTAGTTGAAGGGGCCCAACGAGGGGTCGTGCCGGCCCACGACGAGCGTCTCGCCGACCATGCCCAGCACCTGTGAGGCGCCGGTCAGCGGCACCGTCCGCGGGGTGGCGGTGAGGTCCGCGCGCGAGTGGACGGAGACGGTGCCGTCGTGCAACCACAGCAGGTGGGTGGAGGTGAGCACGACGGTGCCGGTGCCCCTGTACGCGGCGTACGGGAGCGGGATCAACCGGCCCTGCTCGACGTCGAGGAAACCGGTGTGCGGCGTGCTGCCCACCCGGTACTGCACGACCTGGCCGCGCGCGTCGCCCAGCGGGCCCGAGATGTTGGTCGCTGCCGTGACCCCTTCGGAGACGCCCGCCACGGCGCGCCGGGTGACGGAACCGTCGTCGTGGGAGTCGAAGAGATGCCAGGTGTAGTGGCCGGTCGACGGGTCCCCCGCTGTCGTCACGACCGTCGACCCCAGAGTGCTGACGTACGTGTGACCGAGGGGGATGACGACCGTACGCGACCGACCGGTCGACATGTCCCGCAGCGTGACGGTCCTGTCGGTGAGGTTCGGGGTCGCGACGATGTCCGAGCCGGCGCCGAAATCCGGGACTCTGAACGCGTCCGTGAGGGACATGTCGAGCTTCGTGTCGACGCCGGCGTAGCTCGTCCACAGGTATTCGAGCGTGGGCTCGTGCCGGAGAAACCCCGATGGGCCGGCGCTCAACAGCCGCGTCTGGGGGGACAGGACGTAGCTGGCGGGGATGACCACCTCTCCCGCGACCGGTTCGGCCCGCGCGCTGCCGGCCGACGACGGGGTCAGACCCACGGTGAGCGTGAACGACACGGCGGCGGCGATGCCGGCGCGGATGAGCGAGCCTCGGACCACGCTCGTCCTCCCTGTGGGACAGAGGATGAAGGGGTTCCGGCCACGGGCCGGACGACGGCTCGCCGGGAGGCTGTTCCTGCGGCGCATCGATGCGGTGGCAGGTCACACATCAGCGATCCGCGCCGGCCGGAAGCCCCAGGCAAGTGGCGGGAGCTTAGCAGTCGCAGCCGCGTCGGGACGGCCCCATCCACTACGGATCCCGTGCCGTGCAGGTGGCAACCCCGACCCGGCCCGCGTCACCCGCCGCGGCGGGTCGGAAGTTCGTCGTACGGGCCTCCTACGCTCCTGCCATGATCAGGGACCTGCCGCGCCTGCTCGGATCGTTGCCACCGAGGACGTTGCCGCCCGGCCGCCTCGTCGAGCCGGAAGACGGCGGACCGCCGCCGTACTGGTTGAGCGAGGCCCCGGTCGGAGCCGCGCTCTGGTCGCGGCTGCGGTCACAGCACCGGCAATCCGGGCTGTGGCCGCTGCTGCTGAGTGGGCTGTCGAGCGAGGAGACTCGTCCGTGGGCCGACGGGGAGGTGTTCCCGGCCGGCATGTCCTCACCGGACCGCCACGACGCAGCCGAGTTGCTGGCCCGGTGGTGGACCGCGCACACGAGGCCCGATCGGGAAGACATACGGCCAGCGGCCGAACGCGCCTCCGTCACCGCCCCCTTCGGTGACCGCTGGCCCGGCCTCGCCGTGCCCGGTGACGCCTCCGCGTCACCCGATGAATCCGCCGACCAGTACGCGGAGTTCCTCCTGTTCAAGCCGGCACGTCTCGGACTCGTGCCGGCCGCTCGTGGCGCGGACACACTCGCCGTCAGCGGCTGGTCCGGTCCCTTGAACTACACCAACGACTCGGGCGAAATCTCGGCGGTGGTCCGGAGCTGGGAGGATCGCTTCGGGGTCCGAGTTGTCGGCGTCGGATTCGACACCCTCCACCTCAGCGTCGCCGCCCCACCGACCTCGATCGAGCACGCCTGCCAGGTGGCGGCCGAGCACTTCGCCTTCTGCCCCGACAACATCTGGCAGGGCGCCGGAACGCTGACTGCCTACGCCGAGAGAATCCGGGGCGCGCACTCCTGGTCGTTCTGGTGGGACTGAAGGCGGCCCCGACCCAGCGGGCCGGCATGAAACGAGGCTGCGCCTTCCACCGACGGTTGCGGATTCGGCCAGCTGCGGTCCGTACGGGTCAGGCTGATGCGACCGGACGGCTACTGCCGTCTGCCGCCGGGCCGCAGCCGGTCAGCCGACGGCGGCCGTGGGCAGTGGGTCGCGGCGGGGCGCGGCGGCCAGCGCCAGCCCGAGCAGTGCGGTCGCCGTACCGGCCAGGAACAACAGCAGGGCCGCCGGCTGGCCGAGCCACTCCCACAGCGGGTGCCACGTCGGGTGCGGTTCGTCGAGGTGGTGGCGGAGCAGGGTCGGCACGGTCAGCAGGACGGGTGCCCACCACAGGACCATGGTGAGCGCGTACAGCACGGTGACCGCGCCCCGGGCCGGGTGCGACGCCTCGGTGCGGCGACTGGCCCAGCCGAACGCCAGCCAGCCGAGGCCCGCGCCGAGCAGGCCGCCGACGACGCCGGCCGGCAGCACGGCCGGCGGGGTCGTCCGGCGCAGATTCAGCCAGAGTTGGACGGTGTCGCCGGGGGACTCGGCGCGGATCGCGAGGGTGAGTTCGGTGTCGCCGCGCCGGGCCGGCACCGCCGTATCGGTGGTGTCCGTGATCCGGGAGCAGAACTTGTCGGCGCAACCGGAGTACCGGCCGACCGTCGGTTCGTACAGTTGCCAGCCGGTCTCGCGCAGGCGCCGCTGCGCGAGCGCGAGCGTCTCGCCGGCGGACATCGGCGGTGACGCGGTCACCTCGGCGACGACGCTGCTCGCCTGGTACTCGCCGCCGTCCCCGAAGACCAGGTTGTCGATGTTCCGCGCGGTGAGCCGCTGGGTGTAGAAGGTGAAGAGTGCGGGCGCCAGGTCGACGTCGCCGAGGTCGTGGCCGGGCAGCACGGCGGCGACGACGGCGGCGGTCTCGGCCCGGTCCGGCAGCGGCCGGGAGGTCTCCCACGCGCCCCGGGTGGTGAGGGCGGCGGTGAACAGCCCGCAGACGACGGCGGCGAGGGTGGCCCAGACGCCGACCGTGCGGCTTGCCGGCCGTCCCAACCGGCAGCGCAGGCCGTGCCGGATCAGGTTCAAGGCCTCGCGGGCGGTGGGCCGGGTGCGGCCGGCCGGCGCCGCGTCCAGCAGGACCCCGACCATCTCGTCGGCCCGGTCACGCCGGTAGGCGCGCGGATGGCAGAACAGCAGTCGCCGGTAGCGGCGGGCGAGCGGGTCGCCGTTCGTCGGCATGGCCGTCCTTTCGTCGGTACGCGCGGATCCGGCGGTGCGATCGCGCGAGCGGTTCGGCTGGGAGCGGCGGTGCGGTGGTACGGAGCTGGCGCGGTGGTGCGGCGGCGGTGCTGGGATGCGGAAGCGGGCGGTGCGGCGGCGGTGCTGGGATGCGGAAGCGGGCGGTGCGGCGGCGGTGCGGCCGTGTCGAAAGGCGTGCGGGCGGTCAGGCAGTTCTGGGGCGCAGGGCGCGCAGCCGGGTCTCGGCGGCGGTGGCGAGCTGGCGCAGCCGGGCGGTCTCGGCGTCGAGGGCGTGGACGCCGTCCGGGGTGAGGCGGTAGTAGCGGCGGAGCCGGCCGTCGACGGTCTCCTCGCGGTCGGGCGCGACGAGCCCCTGCGCGTGCAGCCGGTCCAGCGCGGCGTAGAGGGTGCCCGGCAGCAGGGTGACGCGCCGCGCGGAGAGGGCGGTGACGTCCCGGATGATGCCGTAGCCGTGCCGTGGGCCGCCGGCGAGCGCGGTGAGGATCAGGAACGTCGGCTCGCGCATCGCGGTCACGGGCGTCACCATATTCAGATCATCGATACATGACAAGCGCCCGCATGGTGCGGGTCCGGGCCGGCGGCGGCCGTTAGGCTGGCGATCATGCGGATTGGCATCGTGATCCTTCCCGACCAGCGCTGGTCCGACTCCCAGCGCCGCTGGCGGCAGGCGGACGAGTGGGGCTTCGACCACGCCTGGACGTACGACCACCTGGGCTGGCGGGACCTGGTCGACGGGCCGTGGTTCGACTCGGTGACCACGCTGACCGCCGCCGCGACGGTGACCACCCGCATCCGGCTCGGGACGCTGGTCGCCTCGCCGAACTTCCGGCATCCGGCGGCGTTCGCCCGGCAGGTCACCGCGCTCGACGACGTCTCCGGCGGGCGGCTGCTGCTCGGCCTCGGCGCGGGCGGGATCGGCTTCGACTCGGCCGTGCTCGGCGGGGAGACGCTCCCGCCGCGCCAGCGCGTCGACCGGTTCGCCGAGTTCACCGAGCTGCTCGACCTCATCCTGCGCGAGGACGGCACCACCTGGCGCGGGGACTGGTTCACGGCGGTCGACGCGCGCAACAACCCGGGCTGCGTCCAGTCGCCCCGGGTGCCCTTCGTGGTGGCCGCCAACGGGCCCCGGTCGATGCGGCTGGCGGCCCGGTTCGGTCAGGGCTGGGTCACCACCGGTCCCGGCGGGGACGACCTGGAGAGCTGGTGGGACGGGGTGGCCGAGCTCTGCGCCCGGATGGACAAGACGCTCGCCGCGGCCGGCCGCGACCCGGGCACCCTGGACCGCTACCTGTCGCTGGACTCGGCGCCCGTCTTCTCGCTGCACAGCGCCGAGTTCTTCGCCGACCAGGTCGGCCGGGCCGCCGCCCTCGGCTTCACCGACGTGGTCACGCACTGGCCCCGGGCCAGCAGTTGGTACGCCGGTGACGAGGCCGTCCTGGTGGACGTGGCCACCCGCCTGCTGCCCGAGCTGCGCCGGGGCTGACGTCCCCGGCGCGCCCGTTCGGCTCGGTGGCCGGATTCGGCCCGGCCCGGGTGCCCTCAGGTGCCGAGGTCCCCGGTGGGGATGCCGCCGTCGCCGGCCGAGACCAGCCGGAACCGGATGCAGACGACCTCGCTGTCGTCGGTGACGGGGGTGCCGACCCGCGACCAGTAGGCGGCGTGCCCCGCGCGCCACTCCTCGACCGAGCGGTCGCCCTCGCCCTCGGACCGGGCGAAGTCCCAGGTCACCTCGGCGAAGCGGACCACCTCGACGCCGGTGACCTCGACGACGCCGACCAGCGAGTCCTCGTCGTCCACGAGGGCCAGCCGCTCGCCGACGCGCTCCAACTCCTCGCCCTCCTCGGCGTACTCGGTGAGCAGGCCGGCCGTCGCCGTCTTCACCCCGCCGAGCACGAGGGTGTTCAGGCGCGTCCGCAGGTCGCCGGGAGTGCCGAGGGCGAGGGTGCGCAGTTCACCGATCCGAGGCCACATCCTGCCGACGCTACCGCCGTCGTTGATCTCGTGCCTGGGCATTGGTCGCCCGCCGGCGACCCGTTCGGCGGTACGGTCGGCCACCGCGCCGCTCTGCTGGTGGGCGGCACGGGCGACCGATCCTGGGAGGGCTTTGTCGCCCGCCGGCTCATCCCGCACGTGCTGGAAGTCGAGCAGGCCGGCCACGCGCTGACGGTGCCCGGCCCGATGGCCCGCCCGGCGGAGGTGCTCGGCCGGGTCCGCACCGGCACGGAGGTCGAGGAGTTCGTCCGGGTCACGTCAGGTCGTCGCCGCTGACCAGCCCCCGGATCCGCAGCTCGGCGGCGACCGTCGGCGGGCAGTCGAGCACGACGGCGGCGGTACCGACCGGTTCGGCGCCGCGCGCGGCGCAGATCTCGTAGAGCGCACGGACCTGGGCTCCGGTGGCGACCCAGTCGTCCACCACCAGCACCCGGTCGCCGCGGTCGAGGCCGTGGTCCCGGACGGCCAGGTCCACCCGCCTGCCGCGGAAGTCCGGCGGGCTCTGCGCCCAGGTGAGCGGCCCGGCGGGCAGCCGACCGTCGCCCGGCTTGTGTGCCGGCACGAAGCCGACCCCGAGCGCCGTGGCGGCGAGCGGACCGAGCAGGAACCCCGTCACCGCCGGCGCGACGACCACCGTGGGCCGCGCGGCCCGGAACGGCTCCACCAGGGCCGGCCCGAGCCGGGCGAGCACCTCGGGGTCGCGCCACCAGCCGGAGACGTCGCTGACCAGGTGACTGGCGCCGGGGCCGGGATCGATCCACCGGACCAGCTCGGCGAGGCGTCCGCTCAGCTCGGGGGGCATGCCACCCATCCTGCGGCAACCGGCGCGGCCCGTGCAGGCCGTGGCTCGCCCGGGCCGCCCGGCCCACCTCGGGTCGGATGATCGGCTACACGTATCACCGCAATTGCGGGCAAAACAACATGATCACGTTGACTTCGGAAGTGTTTCTCTCGTTATGGTCCGACCCGGTTTGTCAGATGACGAAAGGACCGGACCGGTGGCTGGCAGGCACTCCCGTACCCGCATGTTCTCCTCGCCGGCCGCCATCGCGGCCACCGCGGCGGTCGGGGTGGCCCTCGCCGTCGGCGGCACGGTCGGCGCCGTCCAGTTGACCTCCGGTTCGGAGTCCGCGCGGCCGGCCGCCGTCGACCTGTCGCCCACCGGCGTGCCGAGCAGCGTGGCCCCCAGCTCGCCGGCCGCCTCGCCGAGCGTCGGCGCCTCGCCGAGCGTGACCGCCAGCCCGACGGCGACCCGGTCGCCCCAGGCTCCCTCCCGGAGCAAGCCGCGCACCGCCGCGCCGAAGCCCACGGCGACGAAGAAGACCAGCACCGCCCGGCCGGTGGTGGACAGCGGCTCGTGCGGCGCCTCCTTCTACTCCGAGGGGCAGCTCACCGCCAACGGCGAGACCTTCGACCCGTCGGAGCTGACCGCCGCCCACAAGACCCTGCCGTTCGACACGAGGGTCCGGGTCACCAACCCGGCGAACGGCAAGTCCGTGACGGTGCGGATCAACGACCGCGGCCCGTTCGTCGAGGGGCGCTGCCTGGACCTGTCCCGGGCCGCGTTCGCCGAGATCGCCTCGTTGGACGCGGGTCACGTCGAGGTCCGCTACGAGGTGCTCGGCTGAGCCCTCGCCGGGCCGCGATCGGCCTGCCGGGATGATCCGCGCGGCCAGAACATCCTCGGACGACGGGCCAGCTTCATTCACCCGTTCACGTCCATCAGGCATGCTGTCCCTCGTACGCACGAAACCCTTCCAGTCGGGCCGCGGCCCACTGAGTCCCGGATCCCGCGCCGGCCTCGGCGCGGCCGTCGTCCTGCTCGCGATCGTCTCGGCGGTCGAGCTGGCCGACGGGCGGTCGGCGAACTACATCGCGCTCATGGTCGCCGCGCCCTTCCTGGCCGCCGCGCTGGCGTCGTGGCGGATCGTGCTCGGGGTGGGCGCCGCCGCCACGGCGCTCGGGGCGGGCTTCGCCCTCGGCGAGCAGACCGTGTCGCTGTCCACCGCGGTAGCCGTCACGTGCATCGCGCTGGGCACCGGGATCGCGGCGGCCACGGCGGCCGTACGGCAACGGCAGGCCGAGCAGATCGCCGAGTTGTCCCGGCTGGCGGCGGTGGCGCAACAGGCCGTGCTGCGCCCGCTCGGGCCGCAGGTCGGCAGTCTCTCGGTCGCCGCCCGCTACATCTCCTCCACCGCCACGGCCGAGATCGGCGGGGACCTGTACGAGGCGATCGACACGCCGTACGGGGTGCGCATGATCATCGGCGACGTACGCGGCAAGGGACTGGACGCCGTCCGGCTGGCCAGCATCGTGCTGGGTTCGTACCGGCACGTGGCGTACGAGCGGGCCGACCTACGGGCGATCGTGACCGACCTGGACCGGGCGGTGGCCCGGAGCGTGGGCGACGAGGACTTCGTCACCGCCGCGTTGGTCGAGGAGCGGGGCGGTACGCTCACCATCGTCAACTGCGGTCACCCGCCGCCGCTGCTGCTGCGCCGGGGCGCCGTCATCCCGCTCGAACCGCCGGCCCCGGCCCCGCCGCTGGGCTTCATGCCGGTGGTCCGGCCCCGGGTCGAGCGGCTGGAGCCCGGCGACCGGTTGCTGCTCTTCACCGACGGGCTTGGCGAGGCGCGCCGGGACGGGGAGTTCTTCCCGACCGCCGACCGGGCCTGGCGGCTGCTCGGCCACGGCACCGTCGCCGATGGGCTCGCCTCGCTGGAGACCGCTCTGAAGGAATGGGTGCACGGCCGGCTCGACGACGACATCGCCCTGGTCCTGATGGAGTACACGGGCTCGCGCGGCGGCACGACCGCGACCGCGGCCGTGCCGAGCTGGGAGGTCGGCGCGGCCGAGAGCTGAGGCCGACGGCCGTCGCGAGAGGGTGTCGGGGTGGTCTCGGCAACCTGAACGGGACCTGTGTAATCGCCGTCACTTCCGAGATCGGCTTGTCGCTTCCTACCCGCGAGTAATAGAGTCGGGGTTACTGATCGGTAACACCTGTCCGGAAGCGGGGCCAGCGAGCATGACCCACTACAAGAGCAATCTTCGGGACCTCGAGTTCAACCTCTTCGAGGTCTTCGGGGCGGACCGGGCGTTCGGCCAGGAGCCGTACACGGAGCTGGACGTCGACACCGCGCGCGACATCCTCGCCGAGGTCGACCGCCTCGCCCGGGAGGACCTGGCCGCCAGCTACCTGGACAGCGACCGCAACCCGCCGGTCTTCGACCCGGCCACGCACACCGCGCCGCTGCCCGAGTCGTTCAAGAAGTCGTACCAGGCGTTCATGAACTCCGAGTTCTGGCGGCTGGAGCTCCCGGCGGAGCTGGACGGCAGCAACGCCCCGCGGGCGCTGGTCTGGTCCCTCGCCGAACTGGTGCTCGGCGCCAACGCCGCGGTCTGGATGTACTCCTCCGGCCCGTCCTTCGCGCACGTGCTGCACGTCGAGGGCACCGAGCAGCAGAAGAAGTGGGCCAAGCTCTTCGCCGACAAGCAGTGGGGCTCCACGATGGTGCTCACCGAGCCGGACGCCGGATCGGACGTGGGCGCCGGCCGGGCCCGTGCCATCCCGCAGCCCGACGGCTCCTGGCACATCGAGGGCGTGAAGCGCTTCATCACCTCCGCCGAGCACGACCTGAGCGACAACATCATCCACTACGTGCTGGCCCGCCCGGTCGGCGTCGAGGGTGTCGGCGGCCCGGGCACCAAGGGCCTGTCGCTGTTCGTGGTGCCGAAGTACCACTTCGACGAGAACACGGGCGAGCTGGGCGAGCGCAACGGCGTCTTCGCCACCAACGTCGAGCACAAGATGGGCCTCAAGGTCTCGAACACCTGCGAGGTGACCTTCGGTGAGCACGGCGTGCCGGCCAAGGGCTGGCTGCTGGGCGAGAAGCACGAGGGCATCCGGCAGATGTTCATGATCATCGAGAATGCCCGGATGATGGTCGGCACCAAGGCGATCGCCACCCTGTCGACCGGCTACCTCAACGCCCTCGAGTACGCCAAGAGCCGGGTGCAGGGCGCCGACCTGACCCAGATGGCGGACAAGACCGCACCGCGGGTCACCATCACCCACCACCCGGACGTGCGCCGCTCGCTGATGCTGCAGAAGTCGTACGCCGAGGGCCTGCGCGCGCTCGTCTGCTACACGGCGAGCTGGCAGGACAAGATCATTCTGGCCGAGACGGCCGGTGACGAGAAGGCCGCCAAGACGGCCAAGCGGGTCAACGACCTGCTCCTGCCGCTGGTCAAGGGCGTCGGCTCGGAGCGCGCGTACGAGCTGCTCGGGCACGAGTCGCTGCAGACCTTCGGCGGATCCGGCTTCCTCCAGGACTACCCGCTGGAGCAGTACGTCCGCGACGCGAAGATCGACACCCTGTACGAGGGCACCACCGCGATCCAGAGCCTCGACCTGATCTTCCGGAAGATCGTCCGGGACAACGGCAAGGCCCTGATGGTCGTCGCCGGCGAGATCCAGGAGTTCATCGCCACCGAGGGCGGCAACGGCCAGCTCAAGGAGGAGCGGCAGGCGCTCGGCAAGGCGCTCGTCGAGATCCAGAACATGGTCGCGGTGCTGACCGGCTGGCTGGGCGAGGCGCAGGGCGGCGACACCCGGGCGCTCTACAAGGTCGGCCTGGCCAGCCGCCGGTTCCTGCTGGCGGTCGGCGACCTGGTCGTCGCCTGGCTGCTCCAGAAGCAGGCCGACGTGGCACTGAAGGCCCTGGCCGGCGAGGTCTCCGCCGCCGACAAGGCGTTCTACACCGGCAAGGTGGCCGCCGCCCGGTTCTTCGCCCGCGAGGTGCTGCCCCGCATCGGCGCCGACCGGCGGATCATCGAGGGCACCGACCTGGACATCATGGATCTCCCGGAGGAGGCATTCTGAGGCCACGCCATGCCACGCCCGCGCGGCGGCGCGGTGACGGGGCCGGGTGACGACCCGGCATAGGCCAGGCACGACGGCCGGCGGGCAGCAGCCCGCCGGCCGTCGGCGTCCTCGGAGGCGTCGTGCCCGCCGATCGGCCCGCGGTCACCACATCGATCACGCAGCGTTGCGGTCAGCGCGCCGACAAGCGGTGCCCTCCTGTGCCCTTTGCTCTGCACCCGCCGAAGCACCAGACACTCTCGGTGTCCGTCGCGTCCGTGGGTGCAGAGCAAAGGCGACGCGGAGGCGTGGGGCTGGCGGTGGCGAGCTGTACCGTTCTCATCCTGTTGTTCCGATTCGTGCCCGCCCCGGGCTGAGTTGGGGGGCGGCGTGATCATGACTCTCGGTGAAGCTCCCAAAATTCTCCGGGTCCATCACGCTCCGCAGTCGGGCGCGACGCGGTCGGCCCCGGCGTCATGGGCGAGCTGGGGCGACATGCCCGGGTCCGGATGGCGAGCGCCAATGGGAAGAGGCAGGCCCGCCCGAAGGAGCTTCCGGAAGAGGGGGCGCCTCGGCTATTCGGTGGCCTCAGCCAGGTAGCCGGGCGGTGTGGCGGGTAACCGTCGCAGGACCACGGCAGAGAACGCCCAGAAGCCATCGCACGGGGGAGTGCAGCGCACATGGGCATTGGTAGCGGGATCTTCCTGATCGCGATCGGCGCGATCCTCACCTTCGCCATCAGGGCCAACGTCTGGTGGGTCGACCTGCGCGCGGTCGGCTGGGTGTTCATCCTGGCCGGGCTCGCCGTACTGCTGACCACGCTCTGGTTCTGGCAGGACCGCCGCAAGCGGGCGCGGACCCTGATCGTGGAGGAGAACCGGCTCTCGCATCCGACCGCGATGATGCCACCGCCGCCCGATCCGCCGCCGCCGACGGCGCCACCGTCTTGAGCCGGCGCCACCGTCCTGAGCCGACACCGTCGCCCTGAGCCGGCGCCGTCGTGCCGCCAACCCGAGCGGCGGTACGACGACCGGGCGGCACGACCGGCACCTCGAGCGGCCCCTCGGCCATCCGCCAGCACCGGCGGGTGGCTCAGCCGCGTGCGGTGTGGTGGCCGGTGATCGGAGCCCGTCCCCGGTCCAGGTCGGCCCACCCGACCTCGGGCCGGTGCACGACGACGTCGCTGGTACGCATGCCGTCCTGGTCCGCGCGTAACGGGTCCAAGAGGGCGGAGAGCAGCGAGATGCCCGGGTTGTGGGCGACCAGCAGGACGGTGCGGGCGGCCGGATCGACCCGTCTGACCAGCGTCAACAGGTCCTCCATGTGCGCCTCGTACGCCTCCGCCTCGTAGCGTACGACCGGGGCGGGACCGGCCGAGCCGCCCTCGGGTGGTGACCCGGTCATGCCCATCGCCACGCCGTGCCAGGTCTCCCGCGTGCGCCGGGCGGTCGAGCAGATGACGACGTCCGGCAGCAGCGCGTGCTTGGCGAGCCAGGCGCCGGCCGCCGCCGCGTCGGCGTGCCCTCGGGCGGCCAGCGGGCGGCGTTCGTCCAGCACATCCCCCGGCTGCTCGGCCTTGGCGTGCCGGAGCAGCACCAGTGTCCGTCCTGCGGCGTGAGCGTCCGTCATGTCCCAAGCTTGCCCGATTGGCGATCAGAGCGCCTGGGTAAGTCGATGGATGCCGCACCCTCACCGATGGCCGCGGCGGAGGCAAACGCCAGGGACAGCCGAGGAGGCGACGACATGGGTTTTGGTGGCAGCATCTTCCTGATCGCGCTGGGTGCGATCTTCGCGTTCGCCGTGGAGGCGGATCTGGGTTGGCTCAACCTGGCGGTCGTCGGCTGGGTGCTGATGCTCGCCGGCCTGGCCGGCCTGCTGGTCACCCTCCACTTCTGGAACACGCGCCGTCGTACCGTCGTCGCCCGCCCGGTGGCCGAGGACCGGGTCGTCGCCGAGCGGGTCGTGCCGGTGCAGGACGACCGGGTCGTCGAGGAGTACCGCGAGGTGCGTCGGCCGCGCCGCACGGTCTGACATCCGACGCCGATCTGACGGGGCTCCGCGGCATGGCGGGGCCCCGTCGTGGTGCGCAGGCGGGAACGCGGGTGGTGCGTCGGCCGGCGGGGTCAGGCGAAGAGGGCGAAGTAGATGGCGATGTGGTGGCAGAGTGCCGCCACCAGCGTGCAGGCGTGGAAGAACTCGTGGTGGCCGAAGACGGTGGGCCACGGGTTGGGCCGGCGTAGCGCGTAGAAGAACGCGCCGACGCTGTAGATCGCCCCGCCCACGATGAGCAGCACCAGGGCGGTGACGCCACCCTGGTGCAGGATGTCGGGCAGCATCGCGACCGAGACCCAGCCGAGCGCCAGGTAGAGCGGCGCGGAGACCCAGCGTGGGGCGTGCGGCCAGACCAGCTTGAGCGCCACCCCGGCGAGCGCGCCGCCCCAGACCAGCGACAGCATGATCGTGGCCGGCCGGGGTTCCAGCAGCAGCACGCAGAACGGCGTGTACGTGCCGGCGATGAACACGAAGATCATCGAATGGTCCATCCGGCGCATGACCTGGTAGCCGCGCTCGGACCACACCCGCCGGTGGTAGAGGGCGCTGGTGCCGAACAGCCCGCACACCGTCAGGCTGTAGATCACGCAGCTCACCAGGGGTGCCCAGCCGGGCCGGGAGGCGGCGATCGCGCTGAGCACGATCCCGCAGACGAGGGCGACGAAGAACGCGTACGTGTGGAGCCAGCCCCGCATCCGGGGCTTACCGATGTCGACCGGCTTGAGTCGAAGCGGGGCGGAGGTGGTCACGACATTAGGTTACGGCACCGTAGGTTACCTGCAAGTAGTGCGTCCGGTCACGCGAGACGACGACCGTCGACCCTGGTGCCCCGGGTCGGTCGTGGAGTATGGCGGGATGCGGATCCGACCCGTCGGGGCGCACGCCCTGCTGATCGACTGTGACGACGCCGACCAGGTGGAGGGATGGCGGGCAACGCTGTGGCGGCGGCGCGAACGCGGCGAGCTGAGCGCCGTCGAGATCGTGCCGGCGGCCACCACCGTCCTGCTCGACGGCGTGCCCGACCCGGCCGCGACCGCCGCGCGAATCGCCGCCTGGACACCACGCCCGCCCGCCCCCGCCGGCACGGCCGCCGCCGAGACGGTCGAGGTCCCCGTGACGTACGACGGGGAGGACCTGCCCGTCGTCGCCGGCCACTGGGGCGTGGACGTGCCGGCGGTGGTCGAGCGGCTGACACGTACCGCCTTCCGGGTGGCCTTCTGCGGCTTCGCCCCCGGGTTCGCCTACCTCACCGGGCTCCCCGCCGCACTGGCGGTGCCCCGGCTGCCCACCCCGCGCCCCCGGGTTCCGGCCGGCTCCGTCGCCCTGGCCGGCCCGTACGCCGGGATCTATCCGACGGCCTCGCCCGGCGGCTGGCTGCTGGTCGGGCGGACCGGCACCGCCCTCTTCGACGTGCACGCGGACCCGCCGGCCCGGCTCACCCCCGGCACCGAGGTGCGCCTGGTGGCCGCGTGACCGGGCCGGCGGTCGAGGTGCTCCGCGCCGGGGCGCTGACCACCGTCCAGGACCTCGGCCGGGCCGGCTGGGCGCACCTGGGCGTGCCCCGGTCGGGCGCGCTCGACCCGGCGGCGCTGCGGCTGGCCAACCGCCTCGTCGGCAACCCGGAGCACGCCGCCGGCCTGGAGATCACGATGACCGGCTGCGAGCTGCGGTTCCCGCGCGCGGCGACGGTCGCGGTGACCGGTGCCGGAACCGCCGTGCGGGTCGGCCGCCGTCCCGGGGACGTGGGACGGCCGCTGTCGGTGCCGGCGGGTGCCGTGCTGCGGATCGACCCGCCCCGCGACGGCCTGCGCAACTGGCTCGCGGTCGGCGGCGGGATCGCCGTCGAGCCGGTGCTCGGCAGCCGGGCCACCGACACGCTCTCCGGGCTCGGCCCGCCGCCGCTGCGCGACGGCGACCTGCTGCCCCTGGGCGCGCCGACCGGGCCACCCGCCCCGGTCGACCTCACCGTCGTGGCACCGGCGCCGACCGAGCTGCGGCTGACGCTGCGCCTCGGCCCCCGCGACGACTGGTTCACCCCGGCGGCGCTGGACCGGCTGTTCGGCACCACGTACGCGGTGAGCCCGGTGAGCAACCGGGTCGGCGCGCGACTCACCGGCGCGGCGCTGCCCCGCGCGGTGGCCGGGGAACTGCCCAGCGAGGGAATCGTGCTCGGCGCGGTGCAGGTGCCGGCGGACGGCCAGCCGCTGATCTTCCTCGCCGACCATCCGACCACCGGCGGGTACCCCGTCGTCGGGGTGGTGGACGACGTGACCCCCCTCGCGCAGGCGCGCCCAGGGACTACGGTCAGGTTCCATGGACCTCAACGCTGACCTCGGCGAGGGATTCGGCATCTGGCGGCTCGGCGACGACACCGCGCTGCTGGACCTGGTCACCTCCGCCAACGTCGCCTGCGGATTCCACGCCGGCGACGCGTCCACGATGCGCCGGGTCTGCGAGGCCGCCACCGGACGCGGGGTCGCCGTCGGCGCCCAGGTCGGCTACCGCGACCTTGCCGGCTTCGGCCGGCGACACATCGCGTACGCCTTCGCGGAGCTGCGCGACGAGGTCACCTACCAGCTCGGCGCCCTCGACGCGTTCTGCCGGGTGTTCGGCAGCCGGGTCCGTTACCTCAAGCCGCACGGGGCGCTCTACCACGCCGCCGCCTGCGACGAGGCCCAGGCGGCGGCGCTGGTCGCGGCGGTCGGCGACTACGACGACCGGTTGCCGCTGCTCTGCTCGCCCGGCTCGGTCCTCGCCCAGCTCGCCGCCGGGGCGGGCCTGCGGGTGGTCGCCGAGGGCTTCGCCGACCGGGGCTACCTGCCCAACGGCTCGCTGGTGCCGCGCACCGCCCCCGGCGCGCTGGTCACCGACCCGGAGGAGGTGGCCGCGCGGGCCGTCCGGATGGCCACCGAGCGGACCGTCGTCGCCGTCGACGGCAGCGTCGTCCCGTGCCCGGTCGAGTCGATCTGCCTGCACGGCGACGCCCCCGGCGCGGTCCGTTGCGCCGAGCTGGTCCGCGCCGCCCTGATCGACGCGGGGGTGCCGCTCACCCCGTTCGCGTAAGCCTCGGCGGGAAGGCCGACCTGACGCCGAGCGCGACCGGGTCAGGCGTCGAGGCCGCGGAGGACCAGCGGGAGCCGGGCGGCGGCGCCGTCGACCACCCGGACCGGGACACCCCAGTCCTGGCGGGTCAGGTGGCAGGCCGCGTGCTCGACATCCGCGTCGCAGGTCGCCGCCTGGGCGGTCACCTGGAGCACGCCGCCGGCCACGTCGCCGTTCACCACCAGCCGGCGGGACAGCTCCGTGCCGGTGCCGGCGCCCTCCAACAGCAGCTCGGGCGGGGACGCGGAGACCACCAGCCGCGTCGACGGGCCGTACGTCTCGTCCAGCTTCTGCCCCGGCGCGGGGGTGAAGACGACGTCCAGCGTCACCTCGCCGGCGGCCAGGTCGGTGGGCTTGCGCTCGGTGCGGTGCCGAGGCCCGTCCACGGTGCTCGCCCCCGCGGCGGAGAGCGCGCCCGGCGCCAGCCGGGTCAGCCGGTGCGCGGCGGACTCCACCACCAGCACCTCGCCGGCCGGCGTCAGCACGAGGTCGCTCGGCTCCGCCAGCCCGTCGGCGACCGTCGAGACCCGGTCGCCCTCCGGGTCGTAGCGGCGGACCGCCCCGTTGTACGTGTCGGCGATCAGCACGGAGCCGTCCGGCAGCGCGCACACCCCCAGCGGGTGCTGGAGCAACGCCGAGGACGCCGGCCCGTCCACGTGGCCGAAGTCGAAGAGCCCCTGCCCGACGGCGGTGCCCATGACGTCGTTCTCGACGTACCGGACCGCGCTGGTCTCGCTGTCGGCGATCCAGAGCCGCGCGCCGTCGGCCGAGACCGAGAGGCCGGACGGCTGCGCCATCCACGCCTCGGCCAGCGGGCCGTCGCGCAGCGCCTCCACCGTCGTGCCCGCGTACATGCCGGCGGTGCGCTTCACCGGGTCGAACCACCAGAGCTGGTGGATGCCGGCCATCGCGATGACGACCCTGTCGTCGTACCAGGCCAGGTCCCAGGGGGAGGAGAGGTCGACCGAGAGCGCGTCGTGCGCGTGGTCGTCGACCGTGGAGCGCCACTGCCGACCGGTGCCCGCGACCGTGACCACCTCCCCGTCCGCCAGGCGTACGCCCCGCAGCAGGTGGTTGACGGTGTCGGCGACGACCAGGTCGTAGCCGGCCACCTCGGCGGCGTGCGCGGGCAGCAGGCAGAGCCCCTGCGGTTCGGAGAAGGTGGCCGCCCCGGCCGGACCGTCGGCCCGCCCCCGGGTGCCGGCGCCGATCCGGCGGATCAGCGTCTCCCCGTCCGGGGCCAGTTCGGCCAGCGAGTGTCGGGCCGAGTCCGACACCAGCAGGTTGCCGTTCTCCAGCAGCACCGCCTTGCCGGGGAAGCGCAGCGTGGTCTCCGGCTCGGCCGGCGGCACGTACGGGCCGTCGCCCCGGTGCAGGGTGCCCTTCGCCTCGTGGGTGGCGATCAGGTCGTCGATGAGACGCGCGAGCCCTTCGGCGTGGCCCTCGCCGGCCATGGTCGCCACCACGTAGCCCTCGGGGTCGATCACCGACAGGGTGGGCCAGGCGCGGGCCGCGTACTGCTGCCACATGTCCAGCTCGGGGTCGTCGAGCACCGGGTGGTGGACGCCGTACCGCTCCACGGCGGCGGCCAGCGCGTCCGGGTCCTTCTCGTGCTCGAACTTGGGCGAGTGCACGCCGATCACGACGAGCACGTCGCCGTACTTCTCCTCGAGCGGGCGCAACTCGTCGAGCACGTGCAGGCAGTTGATGCAGCAGAAGGTCCAGAAGTCGGCGATCACGATCTTGCCGCGCAGATCGGACAGCCTCAGGTCCCGCCCGCCGGTGTTCAGCCAGCCTCGACCGCGCAGCTCGGGGGCCCGTACTCGTGCGCTCATGAGCCCAGTCTGCCGGACGCGGCGGGTCGGGCCGGGCGGCACCCCGCGCGGGCTCGATCACATCCCACCGGCGGAACGGGGGCGGGGCCACGGTCTCCCGTG
>NZ_JBFAVI010000091.1:0-24972 GCF_040679695.1 Micromonospora sp. NPDC052213 | reverse complement strand
GCGAAGGTGGTGGGAGTCGTTGAGGGCTGTCGGGCCGACGCCAACGCCGCTGAGGCGATCCTTAACTCGACTCGCACGGTGGTCGTCTCGCGTCCGCCCTTACGGCGTCGAGATCTCAAACGGCGGTTGATGTATTAGGACACTTTGTAGCGACGGTACCTCTGGGCGGGGAGGCTCCAGACGGGCAGTGCGACGCTGGGCTCAGCCGCTGGCTGTCGGAGGCCGCCGTTAGGATTTAGGGAAACAAGACAGATCTGAGGACGGAAACCAGAGCATGGGCTACAAGAACGAAGCTGAAATCAAACAGGCGCTTGGGATCGAGGCCTGGAGGAACATCTCCAAAGACAAGATGATCAGGTTTGCGGCGATGATGCCTGACATGGACACAGAGGTGGCTCTAAAGATCGTTGAGCAGTTCCCGGTGTTCAAGGATTTTGCCATGGATGCTGTGGATGCGATGGAGAAGGCGCATGAGTCCACGCTCTCTGCCAACAAGCAAAGCCAGGAGCATGTCCATCGGGCCTTCCAGGAGATCAGGGAAATCCTCAAGGGTGAACTCGGCAAGGGCGACCTGAGTTGGGAAGAGAAAAAGTTTCTCATCGAGCAAATCCAGGAAACCGGAAAGCTGGAGTTCCAGAAAGATAGCGAGAACAGGCAGTTCTTGGATGGAATGCTCAAGAAGGTGCTAGTTAGCGCTGGTGCCGCAGTTGCCCTGGGCGTGGTCTTTGTCGGCGGCAAGCTAATGGCCGAAAGCAAGGACAGCCCCGAAGGCTCCCTGTAGGCATGACCCAGATTCATTTAGCAGGGTCGCTGGCCGTCTGGCCGGTGACTTCGCCCGTTCGTTCCGCTGGTTGCCCCGCGGTCCGACGTGGCTCCGCCCGCACAAACTGGCCAGCGACACGCGTCACCGCCTCGTCTAGGATGACCCCCCACCCGGCGGGGTTTACACTGTGGCCCGCGGCCACCGCGCGATCTTCGGTTGTTTTCGCAAACCATCGATGATCAACGCGGTGGCCGTCTTCATGTCTGCGCCATGCCCAACGCCGAAGCCAAGTGACATCGGAGTATTAGGTGCTGATCAGCCGGCGGAATAGCTCCATTTGGTCGCGGTGACGAAGGCGGACCAGTTTTCCGACCTGAAAGCAAGGACGGGGCCAGTGTGGTCTTTGGAGTCGCGGACGGCAACGATGCCGGGCAGGTTGGTGGCCACCTCGACACAGTTGCCGCCGTTGCCGCCGCTGCGAGTGCTCTTGCGCCAGACGGCGCCGGTCAGGTCAGTCATGCCGTAGCTCCCCGATGATCCCCTTGATCATGTCGGTTGATTGTGCCTCATCGAGGGCGAGCGCATCGAGGCTCTTCCAGGCGGCCCGGTAGGCGGCCAACTCGTCGGGCTTGTCGAGGTAGAGCGCTCCGGTCAGGGACTCGCTGTAGGCGACTGACGGCTCCGGTGCAGCCCGACCACCTTTTGGGGCGGGGAAGTCGAGGATGACAAAGGAGCCGGCGACCGCGCCGGAGTGCGGTCCGGCGGCGAAGGGCAACACCCGCACGCTGACGTTGGGCATGTTCGCGACTTCCAGCAACTGACCGAGCTGTCCGATCATTACGCCGCGACCACCGACGGTGCGGCGGAGTACCGCCTCCGACAGGATCGCGTCGAGCTGCGGTGGCTGGGGTAGTCGTCGAGTGAGCAGCCCTTGGCGTTGCCGCCGTACTTCGACCGCCCGTTCGCGCTCCTCCTCGCTGAGCGAAGGGCGGTCGAGTCGGGCGAGGCCGAGGGCGTACTGGCGAGTCTGTAGCAGCCCGGGAATCAGTGTTTCCTCGTACTGACGGAGGTGGGCGGCGGCGGACTCCAAGCCCACGTACAGCTCGAACCAGCTCGGCACCGCGTCGCCGTACGCGTGCCACCAGCCCTTCGACTTCGTCTCCGTGGCGAGCCCGCGCATCGCCTCGGTCATCTCGGCGGACACCCGTACAGCTCGCACATCGCCTTGACGTCGAGGACCCGGACCGGGCCCATGCCGCATTCGATCCGCCAGATCTTCTGCCGGCTGTATCCGAGGGCCTCGGCGGCGGCGTCGAGGGTCACTCCCGCCTCGGTGCGGTACTGGCGCAGCAGCCGGCCGAGTTGCCGGCGCGGCACGGTCGATCCGACCTCCTCGGTCACCCGGACACTCCCTGGTTCCGTCGCGCAACACTGCGTCACCTGGTCATGTAACAGCTATCGGTAGCAGCAAAGAAAGCCAATACCTCTGGGAAGAATTCTGGTGTGGAACGTTGCTTCGACGCTGCGGAACGTCACAGGATGACCACAGGATGGCGTCGTACCGCTGATCGAAGCTGCGGCGGCAGGGCGGGGTGGCCCGTACGTGGGGGAGGGCGGACGGGCCACCCCTTCCAGTCCACGAGGGAGAGGCAGGCAGCAGATGAGCGTCCGCAACCAGCGACCGGGAGCGACCTACCGCTCCTCGGCGTACACCAGTCTGCTGCCGTGGCAGGTGCGTGAGCGCCGCTTCAGGTCGGTCGGCCTCGGATGCCGCGGCCTGGAACCGGCCGACGTCTACGACTTCCTCGACCGCGTCGCCGGCGACATGGCCACCGTCTACGCCGCCCTGGCCGCCAGCCGCCGGGAGGCCGCCGTCATCAGGGACGCGCTGCGCCGTTGGCAGTCCGAGCAGGCCCGCGCCCGCGCCGACCGGGGAAACAAGGCATGACCCAGCGGTACGTCGTCCACCTGCCCGTCGCCGCCGCCGACCTGCCGGCCGCGCAGCGCCTGGCCCGGGTAATCAGCCGGTGGCTGCTGGTGCTGCCGCAGACCGACCCGGGAGAGATCACCGTGTCGGAAGAGGACAACCAGCACGTACGTCACCGGGTCTTCTGCGACCTGCGAATGCCCGGCGGCCGGCGCTGCCTGCTCCGCGCCGACCACGACGGCGCCTGCTCCCGCCGCCTGCCCCGGTGACGGCGGACGAGCACGCCCGCCGCAACAGCGACGCGGTTCTGCGCATTCGTTGTGTTTCAACGGCACTCGTCTCTACGCTGCCAGTCCTGGGCGGACTCGGAGCCTGGAGGGTGACGCGATGTCGCTGACCGACACCATTGGTGCTGACATACAGGCGATGGCGGCTGGCGTGGACCGGACGCAGCAGGAGGCCGGCGCTGTCGACCATGCGATCGAGCAGATCACCGCTCGGGCGGTGGCCTCCGGCTTCGCCGGCATCGCTGTGGGGTTGGCTCGCGCCCGCCAAGTGCTCCAGCAGGCTCGGTCCAGGCTGGCTCAGGCCGGCGGGGTCCTGGATGAGGCGTCGCGGTCGCTAAGCGCCGTGCCGCAGCAGCCGTCGCCACAGGAGACGATCGCCGCGCTCACCCCGGTCGTGGCCGCGCTGACCGCCGTCAACGGCCATGTCACTGCGGCCGGATCGGCGGTCGACGACACGCGACGGCTGGTCACGGCGGCGTTGCAGGGAGGGCAGCCTGGTCCCACGCTGTCGCGGCTGCAGCAGGTGCTGCAGGTCCTGGCGACCGTCCGGGCCCGCGGGATCGAAGCCCGACAGCACGTCGACACGGCGCTGGCCCAGGCTCGGCAGGTCGGTGAGCTGGGAAACTGATCATGGGCGGTGGCGGCGACACCAGCCGACCGCCCGTCACACACGACACCTCTGCGAGTGCAACGGAAGCGCCGGCCCCACCCGAGCCGCTGCCCGATTGGGTGACCGATGCCGCTCGGGACCTGCCTCGACGGCAAGCGAAGGATCCCACCTTCGGTGTGGCGTTGATCGGTGGCGAGCGGATACCGATGAGGTCCGGCCGTGACCCGGCCGCCGCCGCTGATCTGAAGCCGGCCTACAAGCTCATCGCCACCACAACCGACCATCTGGAGGCCAAGCTTGCCGCCCGGATGCGCCGCGACCGCGTCACCCAGGCGGCCGTGGTGACGAACAATCCCCCCTGCGACTACACCCCCTACGGTTGCGAGAAGATCCTCTCCCGGCTGCTGCCAGCCGGCGCGCAGCTGGCCGTCTACGTACGCGACGATGACGGTCAGGTACGCCTTTGGCGTACCTACACCGGAAACGGAAAGGCGATCGCATGAAGGTGACCTGGACCTATGACCGAGGCGACCAGCGCGACAGCCACGAGGTCGAACTAACCGACCCCGACGCCCTGGAGGCACTTCTTCGCGAAATCCAGCAGGCCGGCGAGCCCGTCGTGCTGACCATCTTCAGCGACACCAGCGACCCGGACGACCTGCCACCCGGCATTCAGATCGGCCTCGGTCACCCCGCCCATGCCTTCGCGGTGCACATCGCCGACGACGGTGGCTACCTCAACGACCCCGCAGTGGAAACCCCGACCGAGGGAGTCAGGTTCGATTTCGGCGGTGTGCCTACCGACTACCCGGCGGAGCACGTACAACTTCGGCCTGAAACGGCCATACAGCTCGCTGTCACCTATCTCAGAACCGGCGGCGAGCCGCCGCGCCTCGCAACTGTCGCCAAGTGACGTTTGCAGGAGCAGGCCCTAATGGTATCCGAGGATGCGCATCGCCTCTTTGCTGGCGGCGCGCAGCTCCTCGATCTGAAGGGTGGGGACTCGATAGTTGTTGGCTCGCACGGAGGCTAGGAAATCCTCGGGAAGACGCACATGGTAGGTGGCCACGTAGAACCGCAGGTCCTCGCGCCAGAGCCAGGTCCCGTCGGTCATCACTGACGCCCCGCCGATGATTAAATTCTCACTGCCCAGAACGTCTGACTCGGCCCCCATCACGTCGATCAGGTCGTGGCCGTCGCGTAGGTACTGGATCACCAGAGCGGCGTCCGGCGGTGGCGCGTGGCTCAGATGATCTCGAATGCTCTCCGCGTAGACCTCAACCGGGTTCGGTCCGAGTTCGTGGAAGAAGCCGACAGTCTTCATCAGTATTCCTTCGGCTCGAAGGTCACCCAGGCGCCGCCGTCGGCTACGGTGGGGCGCTCCGGTTCCGCCGCCCACCGGTTCGTTCCCACCCTTTCCGTCGGGGCTACGACGCTGACGCCGAGTTCGTCGGCGACCTGTTGGGCGAGCGGCACTGAGTTGAGCGCCTTCGGGTCGATCACCCCGGAGTAGCAGGAAACGAGCCTGACTGGCCCGCCGTTGTAGGCAGGGTTCTCCCTGAGCGCTGCGACGATCTGTGTCGCACTGGTCGGAACCCCGTTCATGTCGGCCCCCTCGGCGGAGACCTTACCGGGGACGAAGAACCCCTTGTCGGTGCCGTGCACGACGACATCATGGTGGCCTTCAAGGGGGAGAACCTTCTCCATGTTGCGCATCGTTCTCGCGTCGTACCCGATCACCGTGGAATGGTTCGTGTGGTACACCGGATCGCCTGCGGGCAGGAGCGAGTCTGGTGGTCGCTGCGGTGTGATCGGTCGGTCCTCCGGGTTCGCCCAGTCCCGGCGTCTTCCCATACGGTCGGCAGGACCGATCCCAGCGATCCGGTTGAGTGCCTGCTTCAGCCTCTCGATCAGGTCACCGAGCCGCCGGATCTCCGGCATCAGCCGCCGCAGACTCGCCAGCAGCCCTCGCAGCAGCCGCGCGATCCGCCCCGCCCACGACGCCACCAGCGTCGTCACCTGCTCCACCACCAGCGGCGCGGCGAACCCGACGGTGACGACCAGTTCGCCTGCGTACACGATGAGGCGGGAGACGCAGGTGGCGATGGCGTCGCGGACCAGCAGCCGGACGGCGGCGACCAGGCCGGCGGCTCCTTCGGTGATGGCGGCGAGGGTGTCGGCGCCCTGGGCCAGGCCGCCGATGGCCTGCTGCTGCTCGGCGGCCCAGGATCGGTAGGCAGGGCCGGCACCGCCGCCCCAGCTTGCGACGTCGGTGCGGACGGCGGCGGCCAGGTCGGCGGCTTCCTTGCGCAGCGAGGCGGCGACGTTGCGCCAGGTCTGGGCGTGGGCGGTGATCTGCGCCGGGTCGCCGGCGAGCCAGTCCAGTGCCTCGCTTAGCGGTTTGACGTGCTCGATCAGCCAGGCGATGCCGTACTGGAGCAGCGCGCCGACCGGGTCGGAGACGAAGGCGAGGGCGTCCAGGCCGGCGCTGACCAGGCCGAGGGTGCCGTCGATCCAGCTGCCGTTGCGGACGCCCTGGGCGATGAGTTCGATGTCCTCGCAGATCCAGATGCCGGCCCAGGCGCTGTTCGGGGTGTCGGCGGCGGTGGCGACGAGCGGGTTGGTGGTCACCGGCGGTGCCGTATCCGCTGCGGCGACTGCTCGGCCCGGGCGTCGGAGGCCCGGTAGCGGTCGGCGCTGGTCCGCAGCCTGTCGGCGGTGTCGCGCACCGAGCCGGCCGCGGTGTCGATGCCCTGGACGAGGGTCTGCTGGAGGCCGTCGAGCAGCACCGGCATGATCGCGCAGAGCTGCCCGTACGCCTCGGCGCCCAACCGGACGTGCTGGCCGGCCTGGCGGGCGGTGTCGAGACTGTCGGCGCGGCGGTCGAGGCGTGCGGCGTGGCGGGTCAGGCCGTCGGGGTCGACCTGGATGCCCTCATCGCCGGGCATCCGGTGCGCCCCGGTCGGGATCCAGCCGGCGGCGGTACGACTCGACAAGCGCCGCCGCCGTCGGGTCCTCGGGGCCGAGGATGCCCGCGGTCGCCTCGGTGATCCTGCTCAGGAGGTCGGCGTGCGCGGCCCGGGTGGTCTCCAGGATCTGCCGGGCGGTGTGCGCCGCGGAGAGTTGTCGGGTGCGTTCGTCCAGCCGCAGGCCGACCAGCAGGCCCGACGAGTCGACGGTGACCTGGATCGTCTGATCGGGGCTGGTCGCCGTGCCCCTCATCGCCTGCACCTGCGAGGACAGCTCCTTCGCGCGGGCCGCACGGCTCGCGATGGACGCTTCCCAGTCGTCGAGCCGGCGCGTTGCCTCGTCCAGCGCGGCTTCGTCCGCCCACATGCCTGACCCTCCCCAGGGCATCGACGCCGACCGGTCGTTGGCGCCGTCACGTTATCAATCGGTGGCGGTGCGTGGTGTGCCGCCGGGTCATCAAGCTGTCGCAGTGTTGGAGTGTCGGCTTTCCGTCATTCGGAGGCCGCGACCGGCGTCGTCTGCTTCTGTGGCGCGGTGGATCTTCTCGGAGCACCGCTGGACGTGGGGACGATCGGGTGACACTGGTTCTCGGCCCGGCGTGGACGGCCAAGCCGGACACCCCGGAGGACACCGGCCGTCAGCCCCTCGCCGTGGAAACGGTCATCGGCTCCCACGCCGCCGCGCTGATCCCCGGCGTCATCACCACCACGCCGCACGCGCGGTACGTCGCGCTGCACGCCCGCCTCGCGATCGAGGCGCGTAGGCGGGGCTGGACCGCGAAGCACGACCAGGACCGCTTCCGTGATCTCGTCCGCCGCGCCGAGGTCGTCCTGGGTGCCGTCTCGGTCGCCCACGGCCTCGACGAGCCCGACGAACACCGGGCCAGGGCCGGTGACTTCGGAGCCCACGGCGTCAACACGATCGGCAAGGAGCTACGCGAGACGAACGCCGCCGACGTCGGCCGCCTGGCCCGCGCCTACAGCCAGGTGGAGGGCGGCTATCTGCAGACGTACGCGGGCATCGAGCTGCTGGTCGGGCTCACCGACGGCCGCCGGTTTCCCGCACCGGGTCCGACGGCCGACGAAGGGCTGCTCTCGGCCTTGGACGAGGTGGTGACCGTCGCGGGTCGAGAGCAGCCGCTCTCCCGGCGGCAACTGCGGGGGCTGCGGCATCTGTGCCTGTGCGGCATCGGCGACGCGCCGGACGGGGAGTGCGTGCGGCGGGCGTACTTCGCCGATCGCGACGGCGACCGGGCAGCCGCGAGGACCCATCGCCACAGCGCCGCGCTGCTCGTCGGCGCGCTGGAAGGCCGCGCGGTCGGTCAGTCCCTCGACATGGCGATGGACGACTGGTGCTGCTTCAAAGCCGGTCTGCGCGACCTGCTCGGCTCCGACGAGCTGTACGACCACGCTCGCACCTGGCGAGGCGCTCTGCTGCGGAACTGGTCGGTGTGGGCGTGGCGGCTGATCTGGGCCGAACTCGTCTCGCCCCTCGCCGAGCGGCCCGGTACGCGCGCGCAGGCCATCGAGCGGTTCGCCGACCAGCTACCCGACGCCACCGTCCAGCAGGCACTCGTCGGTGACCTTCCCCCGATGGTCGATGCCGGCACCGGCACACTGCTGCCGGCTGAGCACGACCTCAACCACCATCCGCGCAACGCCGACCGTTGGACGATGCTCGACCTGCTGCGACTGCTCGCCGTCGGCGCCGCGCGGCTCGCGCACCTCGATCCGATCAGCCGGGCCGCGTTCGTCGGCACCATGCCGGACGACCTGGGCCCCGAGTACGTGGCGAGGTGGCTGCACCAGAACGCCGATCGTCCCCTGGCCGACGCGGCCGAAGACCTTGCCGCACACCTGTTCCAGCGGGCCGAAGCGGTGAGCCGCCAGAAGATGCAGTGGACGCGGGCCGGGCTGCGCCTGCCCACCCGGCTGCGTCGGGTCGGGGACCGGTGGCGGCTGGAGGGGGAGGAGGGCAGCGGCGCGGTGTCGCTACGGCTGCCCACCTTCACCAGCTTTCTGCGACAGCTGGGCATCCTCGCCGTCTCCGCGGGCACCTGGACGGCCGGTCGCCACGTGGAGGTGATCCGGTGACCGACTGGGAAGACCTGCTCGGTGCCGCCCCGCCGGCGGTGCTCCACGCCCGGCTGATCCCCGACGCGGAGGAGGTCCTGGTGTTGACCTACACCTGCGACCTGTCCTTCTTCGAGGACGTCTGCCTCCGCGATGCACACGCCGTGCGGGCCCGCACCACCGTTCTGTTCGACGCCCACCATCTCACCGAAGGCCCCCGCCGTCCCGGACCCGCCGACTACCTGGCTCTGCCGGTGGTCTGCAAGGGCGGAGGCGCGTTCCACCCGAAGCTGGTGGTGATCGCGTCGGAGACCGACACCGTCGTGGCCATCGGCTCCGGCAACGCGACCGCCTCGGGATGGCACCACAACGCCGAGGTCTGGACGCTGATGCGTGGTGTCGGGCCCACCGTGCCCGCCCTCTTCCACCAACTCGCGGACTGGCTACGGCGGCTGCCCGAAGACGTGTGGATGGAGGATCTCGGCCGCGACCGCCTCGACCGGGTCGCCGAGCTGCTCACCGCACGGCCACCCGATCCCGGTGTGGACCAGCCGGTCCTGGTGACCACGGCGCTCCGCCCGGTCATCGAACAGCTTCCCCGTCCGGTCGGGCCGGCGACGCAGCTCGCGGTGGCCGCGCCCTTCTTCGATCCCGATGCCGGAGCGCTGCAACGTCTCGTCGAGCGCTTTCGGCCCCAGCAGTTGCGGCTGCTGCTCACGCGGGACGTGCAGTGCGACCCGGACAGTCTCGCCCGGGTGATCAAACGGGTCCCCGACGCCGCCGTCAGCACACCGGCAAGCTCCCGCTACCACCACGGCAAGGTCGTCGAGTGGTGGTCGTCCGGCCAGGGTTGGGCCCTGACCGGCAGCGCCAACTGCAGCCACGCCGCCCTGACCAGGACCATGCCGGCGGGCGGCAACTGTGAGCTGGGCGTCGTCACGCCTCTCACCGCTCCCGTGGTGACCGCGGAAGCCGCCGAGACGGTGGCCGTCTCGGACCTGGCGCGGCTGCAGGTTCGACAGCCGTCAGCGTCGGCCAGCACCGACACGGAGAGCCTTCGGGTGCTCGGCGTCCGTATCTCCGGCGACCGGGTGGAGGCGACCGTGCTCGTCGGCTCGGCCGGCACGCCGCCGCGCTGGCTCGCCGTCAACGGCCTTCGACTCGACCACGATCGGGCGACGGGCAGACTCCACGTGTACGCGGCCGTAGCGCCAGACGGCTGGACGGCGACCAGCGACGGGGAGGCGGTCAGCCACGTCACCACCGACGACGGCACGGAGCGCCGCGACGTGCTCGTCACCGACGTGTCGGCCGCGCTGTCGCGCATCGACCGCCCGTCTCCCCTCGAACACACATCCCTGCCGCAGGTCGTGGCGGACTCGGCGCACACGGCGGCGCTGTTCGAGGCGCTGCGTCACCTGGCCTCGGTGCGGCCGGACCGGATCCCGCAGGCGCGAACCGGAGGCCGGCGGCGCCAGGTGGAGAACCGCATCGCGTCCGCCGTGGGCCCGGCGCTGCTCCGTTTCGCCCTCGGCCTGACCGATGCCCGCACGCCGACGTCAGCCGACGACGAGGACATCTTCGAGGGTACGGACCCGGAAGCCCCGCGGTCGTCCGCCCGGCGTACGCAACAGGCACCGAACCCATCCCCGCCGGAAACCCTCGCCAGCGTGCTGGATGCCCTCACCCCACAACAACGTGCCCGCCTCCGGCGCGACGTCTCCGCGCTGGTCGACACGTCCCAGGACTGGCCGCTGCCGGCGAAGCTCGCGGTCACACGGCTGGTGCTCCTGCTCGTCGCCGGTGGGCTGTGGCCGGACGCGTCGGAGTGGGCGGACCTCCTCTACTGGGTCCTGGTGCAGCTGTGGGATGCCGAGCAGGAGGAGAGTCTCGACGGCGAGCACGCGGCCCTGGCCACCATCGGTCTCGTGGCGCTACGCCGAGGCGTCGACCTGCAGGACGAGCCCGACAGCCAGCAGGCCGGACAGTTCGACGAACTGCGGATCGCCTTCCGGGAATGGACGGACTGGCTCGCATCCGCGCCGCCGGAGACCATCCACCGGTATCGCGACGGACTCGGCGGTCACACCCTCGGTCTGTTGTTCGAGCAGACCGACGTCACGGCCGAACTGCGGTGGATCCTCGGCCGCACCGCACTGCACGACGCGGTCGACCGACTCGCCGGCGCTCACGTCGACGGGAGCGGCGTCGTGCGCGTCGAGGCGGGTCGGAGTTCGCGTCACTCCGTCATCGCGGCGTTGGATGCCCTGCGTGACTTCCCGGACGTCCACGTGGTGGCCGAAGGCGGGCCGGAGACCCATGGTTGGTGGAATGGCCGGCGACTGCTGTTGGTGACCCGGTCGGGACCGGCGTGGCGGGCGGAGTTGTGGAAGGGGCTGTTGACCGGGATCGCCGTGTTCGCCCGTGGCACCCCGTTGCGTCCTGCCGACAGGAGATGGACGGCAGCGACGCCTGAGGAGGCCTTCACGCAGGCAGAGACAGGTCGTCAGGCGCGTTGATCCGACGAACTGGGGCGGCGAGGGGGAAGAGCGTCAACGAGAACCTAGCCGGCACACGTCCCGCGGGTATGGCCGTACAGCAGGAGGTATTGCCGGAGCCGGCGGCGGGTTAGCGACCAAGCAGAACCTGAACCTGGGGACCTCGGCGGGGTCCAACGCCTACTGTGATGATTTCGGTGTCGGCAACGCGCCGCGCCAAGACGGCCTCTATCAGCAGAGACTCCGACCTCAGGGGTCAGGCGCGGGTTGAGCCGTCTGGACCGGGGATGGCTGACCAGGAGAGCCTGCCGCCGATGATCGTGGCGGCAACCCGAGTCGAGAACCGATGACCGGAGAACGGTGTGTTCCGGGCCAGGCTGGCCAGTCGGGTCGCGTCGACCGTCCAGTCGGCGTCGGTGGAAACCAGGCACAGCGTGGCGGGCATGCCTACCTGGAGCGGATCCCCACCGCCGACAGCTGTTCCGCCGATCGCCGCGGGCCGGATGGCCATCGCCTCGGCCAGGCGGCGCCATGACATGAGGCCCGTGCGCACCATGGTCTCCGCGACGACCGGCAGCGCGGTCTCCAGTCCGAGCATGCCGGGTGGCGCCTCGCACCAGGGACGGGTCTTGGTGGCGGCGGGGTGTGGCGCGTGATCGGTGGCGACCACGTCGATGATTCCCTCGGCGAGCGCTTCCCGCAGGGCCGTCACGTCCTGGGCGCTCCGCAGCGGCGGGTTGACCTTGTAGCGGGTGTCACCGGTGCGTACCAGTTCGTCGGTGAGCAGCAGATGGTGCGGGGTGACCTCCGCGGTGACTGGCCAGCCCCGCGATTTGGCCCAGCGGATTATTTCCACGCTGCCTCGCGTCGAGACATGGCAGATGTGCAGCGGGGTGTCGTCCGCGCCCGCCAGCACGCAGTCCCGGGCGATGATCGCCTCTTCGGCGACGGCGGGCCATCCGGGCAGGCCCAACTCGCGGGCGACCGCCCCGTCGTTGGCCTGGGCGTTCGGGCTCAGCGGCGAGGACTGGGCGTGCTGGGCGATGAACCCGCCGATGTCGGCCGCCCGGCGCAGCGCCTGTCGCATCAACGCGGGGTCCTCCACACACCGGCCGTCGTCGGAGAACATCCGGGTGCGGGCGGCCGAGGCGGCCATCGCCTCGATCGGTGCCAGCGTGGTGCCGCCGAGGCCGACGGTGACCGCGCCCACGGGTCGTACCTGGCAGTGTGCGGTGCGTTCGGCCACCTCGGCGACGTACTCCACGCGTCGCGGATCATCCGCCACCGGCTGGGTGTTCGCCATGGCGAACACCGTCGCGTAGCCGCCCTTGGCCGCCGCGAGCGTGCCGGTGGCGATCGTCTCCGCGTCCTCCGCACCGGGTTGACGCAGGTGGGTGTGCAGGTCGGTGAGCGCTGGCAGAGCGATCAGGCCGTGGCAGTCGATGCTGTGGACGGCGGGCCCCTGCCCGGCGGGATCGACCGCGGCGATCCGGCCGTTGTCGATCAGCAGGTCCACCGGTTCCTCGCCGTAGGGTCGTACGCCCCGCAGCACGGTGGGTGGCAGCAGCGGTTGCCGGGACAGCGGCCGCAGGTTCCAGCCGGGCTCAGTCATCCGCGGATCCCCACCTGAACACCGGCCCGTCCAGGCACACCAGGGGAGCCTCGGTCCCCACGCTCCGTTGCCCGGAGGAGCAGCCGTGGCAGTATCCGAGGCCGCACGCCATGTGCGCCTCGACGGACACCTGCACCTCCGCATCCCACCGTTTCCCGAGGTCGGCGGCGAGATCGGTCAGCCGTTGCGAGCCGCAGGTGAGGATGAGCTGCGGAGGGTCGGCGTCCAGCGTCGAGGTGAGCAGCGTGGACAGGAAGTCCGGCTCACTGGTCCCGTCCGCGTCGGTGACCTGGTGCAGGTGCTCGACACCGCCCCGGCGCAGGACGTCGGCGCCGATCAGCGCACCGGGATGGCGGGCACTGATGACGGCGACGGTCGTACCGCCACGGCGGGCGTTGACCGCGGCGACCGTGGTCAGCGAACAGGTGCCGATGCCCCGGCCCAGCAGCAGTACCCGGCTGGTCGTAGGGGAGAGGTGGAACCCCTGCCCGAGCGGACCGGTCGCGAGCATGGTCTCGCCGACGGCGAAGGTGGCGAGCCGTCGCGTACCGCCGCCGACGACGCCGTACACCACGTCGAACGTGCCGTGTTCGGGTGCGGTGTCGTAGATCGCCATCGGCCGCGGCAGGACGGGGGCGGTTTCGTCGGCGCGCGCCGCCGTGAGCATCACGAACTGGCCGGGTTGGGCGCGGGTGGCGATGGTCGGGGCGTGCAGGCGGAGGAACCGGTACCGGTCGCCGACCGGTTCGTGGCGCAGGACCGGCGCGTGGTGCCAGGTGGGCGGGGGCCGGTGCGCCGGCGGCAGGTCGAGCGGGACGAGCCGCCCGCTGGTGGTGTTCAGCATGCCCCCTCCGCCGAGGATGTCGTGGTCAGTTCGTGATCGAGGGCGAGCAGGCTGCGGGCGAGCAGGTCGGTTCCGGCGGCGAGATCCGCGCTGCTTGTCCACTCCTCGGGGACGTGACTCAGCCCGGCCCGGCTCGGCACGAAGATCATTCCTGCGGGCACCACCTTGTTGATCATCTGGCTGTCGTGGCTGGCGCCGCTGGGCAGGACCCGGTACGCCGTCCCCGTGGCGGTGCAGGTCTCGGCGATCCGGCGGCGTAGCCAGATCGGCAGCACCACCGGGGAGGCGTCGCCGAGCAACTCGATGTCCAGGCCAACCCCGCGTCGCTCGCAGATGGCGCGGGCGCCGTGGATCAGCTCGGTCGCTGTCGACCGCTGCCGGTCGCTGTCCACGTCGCGGATGTCCACGTAGAGCCGAGCCTCGCCGGGGATCGTGGTGATCGAGCCCGGTTCGAGTTCCAGTCGGCCGACCGTGGCCCGGGTGCCGTGGTGCCGGGGGTCGGTTGCGATGCTCTCGGCGAGGAGCGTGATCTCCGCCGCAGCCGTCATGGCGTCGGCCCGCTGGTGCATCGGCGTCCCGCCGGTGTGCGAGGCACGGCCGTGCAGGTCGAGGCGGAACCGGGTGCTGCCGGAGATGAGGTCGACGATGCCGATCGGCACGCCCTGGGCTTCGAGCACGCCACCCTGCTCAATGTGCAGCTCCACGAACGCTGCCCAGTCGTCCGCGCGCCAGCGCGCTTCCTCGACGCGGCTCGGATCGAGACCGACGGCCCGCATGGCCTCGGCGAGACTCACTCCGTGGACGTCCCGCAGGTCGGCCAGATCGGACGAGCTCAGCAGGCCCGCCGCGATCCGGCTACCGGTGCACGCCTGGCCGAACCGCGCGCCCTCCTCACCGGCGAACGCCACGAACCTGATCGGGTGGGCGTGCCGTACGTCCGCCTCGACGAGAAGCCGGGCGACCTCCATGGCGGCCGCCACCCCGGCTATGCCGTCGAACCGTCCGGCCCGCGGCACGCTGTCCAGGTGGGAGCCGGTGCCGACGGCGGGGGCGGGTCCGGCATCGCCGGGCCGTTCGGCGTAGCTGTTGCCCGCCGCGTCGGTCCAGGTTCGCAGGCCCAGCGCGGAGAGCTGGTCGGTGAACATCCGGTGCGCCGCGCGTTCCAACGGGGTGTACGCCAGTCGCGTCACGCCGTCGGTGCTCTCGCTGATCTCGGCGAACTTCGCCAGCAGGTCCGCCAACCGGCTGGCGTCGGCCCGGGGCAGGGCGACGTCGACGGTGTCCAGGCTCATCGCGGGGTCCGCGAGGAGGCTGCGGCGGTGACGACCGGGGTACCGTCAACCGCTGCCAGGACCGCGTCGGTGACGGGTAGCGCCGCCGCGACCGCCACCACCTCGGCTTGGGCGTGGGCGAGCAGGAGTCGGAGCGCCGGCAGCGCCGACATGTCGTGCCAGGAGGCGGCGAGAAGCGCGACGCGGGCTCCGGGGGCCGGGGGCGGGCTCAGCGAGAGCAGCCCGGAGTCTTCGTAGATGCGTACGGTGGGGAGGTCCAGCTCCCGGGAGACGACGTGGGCCAGCACGCCGTCGTCGAGGTTGTCCCGCACGACCACCACCGTCGGGGTGTACGGCCGCAGCGCGTCGGCGATCGTCGTGCTGACGAGTTCGACGGCCGCCGCGGCACCGGCACGGTCGGCGGTGACCGCCTGGTGGAGTTCGTCGACAGCTGCGGCGAGCTGGCTCGCCGGTGTTGGGTGAGTGTTCATGGCGTTCGTGGCGCGGTGACCCTCGGCGTTGGCCGTGGGGAGGACGCGCCGTCCCCCCTTTCAGGAACCAGTGGACTGACAGCGGTCGGAGTTCGGGTGCAGCGGTGGGAACTGGGTCACGCGGGTGGTACGTCGACTGTGCCCTGGCGGGCCCGGACTCGCGGCTGATCGGGGATGTGCAGGTCCGCCGGGGTGAACAGGGCCCGGACGGGGCAGCGGGCCGCAGCCTCGCCCTGGCCGCCGCTGCGGTCGACGGCCGCCAGTACGGCGGGCACCACCGCGCCGCGGTCGCGAAGCGCGTGGACGGCGGTGCTGGCGCGTGAGCCGGACATGATCACGTCCTCGACGAGGACGACGCGCTCGCCCGCGTGCAGTTCTCCCTCGATCTGCGTCGGGTGGTCGCCGGAAGCAGGGGTGGGAACCACCGCGAAGGGCAGACCGGTCTCCAGGGACAGGGCGGTGACGAGGGGTGCCACCTCTGCCCGGCCGGCCAGCCGGTCCGTTGTGGCGTCCAGCAGGTCGGCCATCAGGGCGGCCATCCGCCGCAGGATCGTCGGGCGGGTTTCGAACAGAAAGACATCTATGTAGACGTCGATCGGGCCGGCCGGTGCGAGGGTGAACTCGCCGGGCAGGCACGCCGCGGCGCGCAGATCACGGGCAAGTTCCAGCCAACGTTGGTGGCGGTTCTGGAAGGCGCTCGTGTCGCCGGTGCCGATGGTGCTGGGTGCGGCTCTGTTCATGACGTCCCTCGGTAGGTTGCGGTGCTGTCCGTCTGGTCGGCATCGGTGATCGGCGGTGACGGGGTGAACTCGCTGCTGTAGCCGAGTTCGGCGCTGAGCCGGGCCGCCGTGGCGAGCACCAGATGCGTCGCCCGGGCCCGGGCGACCGGATCACGCATCCGGTCGGCTGCCGCAGCGAGCGTGATGCTCGCGCAGGTCGCGCCGGTGGACGAGCGAACGGGCGCGGCCACCGCCCACACGCCCCGGTCCAGTTCGTCGTCGCAGACGTCGTAGCCTCGGGCCCGGACGACCGCGAGGTGTTCGATCACGGCGTCCGGGGTGGCCGGGGTATCCGGGGTGAAGGCGGTGAGCGGCCGTTCCGCGAGCAGCGCGCGGACGATGTCGGTGTCCATGTCGGCGAGGAGAGCGCGGGCGGACGCCGCCGCGTGCAGCGGCATTTCCTGGCCGATCCGGACGAACAGTCGCAGCGGGTGCACGCTCTCGATGAGAGCGATGCAGACCACCCGGTTGCCGACCAGTTCGGCGAGGAACACCGTCTCCCCGGACTCGGCGGCCGCGGCGAGCACGGCAGGGTGCGGGGCGACCAGTGTGGAGGTACGGCGGCTGTTCTGCTCGGCCAGTTGACGGGCGGCGGGGCCGAGGAAGTAACGGCGGTTGACCGGGGATCGGGTGACGAACTCCTGTTCGGCCAGGACCGCCAGTAGGCGGTGCGCGCTGCCGAGCGGGATGTCGAGCGTCTCGTGTAGGTCCTTCATGCTCATCCCGTCGCCGTGACGGGCGAGGGTCCGCAGAATCTCCAGCGCTCTGACGACCGGTTGCACGCTGTCTCCTTCGAATTGGCTCGGCGGGCTCAGACCCGTAGTGAGCCGACGACTTCCGAGACGGACATGGTGCCCGATGCGGCCAGCAGCGGCCCGAGCTCCCGCACGATCTCCGCCATGGCGTACGGGCGGGCGAAGTTGGCCGTCCCGACCTGGACTGCGCTCGCCCCAGCGAGGAGGAATTCCAGGACGTCCCGCGCCGAGCTGATGCCGCCGCAGCCGACGACCGGGATGTCGACCGCGTGGGCGGCCTGCCAGACCAGGCGCAGCGCGATCGGTTTCACCGCGGGCCCGGACAGTCCGCCGATGCCGTTGCCGAGTACGGCCGTACGGCGGGTGGCGTCCACGCTCATTGCCGGGAAGGTGTTGGCCACGGTGATGGCCGTGGCGCCGGCGCGCTCCGCGGCGCGGGCGATGTCCACGATCGACGTCACGTTCGGGGTGAGTTTGACGAACACCGGTACGTGCGAGCGGGCCACCACACCGGACACGACCCGTTCGACCGTGGCCGCGTCGGTGCCGATGGCCAGGCCGCCGTGTTCGAGGTTGGGGCAGGAGACGTTCACCTCGAGCGCTGCGGCACCGTGGCCGGCAAGTTGCTCCGTCGCCGTCCAGTACTCCGCCACGGTCAGCCCGCCGACGCTGATGATGGTGGGCACGTCGGTGGCGAGGTAGCGGGGGAGTACGCGGGAGCGGAATTCGTCGATACCAGGACTGGGGATGCCGACGCTGTTGAGCATTCCGTCGGGAGTCTCGGTGATGCGGTGTGCGGGATTGCCGGAGCGCACCGCGGCGAAGACGGTCTTCGTAACCAGCGCGCCCAGCTCGTCCAGCGGCACCAGCGTGCCGAGCTCCGGGCCGAAACAGCCGGACGCGGGCATCACCGGGTTACTCAGCCGGATATCACCGAGAGTGACAGACAAATCGATGCTGGTTCGTTGTTCCTGGGTCCAGAACCGAGCTCTCGAGTCGGTCTCGCCGCCTGGGATGGCGACTGAAATACCCGAGTTTTCGGTTGAGGCATGCAGTCTCGTTTCCACTACGCGGATGTACCTCTTCCGTCTGGGAAGAGTCGACTATGCGTCACCGGTCGTGGTTCGTCAAGGGGTGGAGACCTCTGTCCCGGGAAGCGCAAGAGCCTTCGCATCACTCTGAGAGTCAGCGCGTTTCAGCATGTGGAAAGCGGTGCGATCAAGCGCTGCCCGCTAGCCGTGACGCGGGCTTCCCGCCGGAGGGCCTCCACTCTCCGGCTACTCAGCGCAGTTTCCGGGACCGCTGACCCGGTCTGGAGGGCGCGCCCCAGAGCGCCGTGAGTGCCCAGGCGGCCGGGATGGCTTCCGACTGACCGAAGTTACGTTTCTGTTTCACACGGCGACGGCCACGCGTGCCGGTGACGCCAACGAGCGTTGGCCGGGGCCGAGGTTATCAACACGTATTGACTACCCCGTGTGATGGACGTATCTTCGGCTCTCCTTCCCCCGGAGGTGTTCATGAAGGTGACTCGAGCCGATGTGGCCAGGCGGGCGCAGACCTCGCCGTCGGTGGTCAGCTATGTGCTCAACGGCGGTCCACGCCCGGTCGCACCGGCCACCCGGGCCCGGGTCGAGGCAGCCATCCAGGATCTCGGATACCGCCCGAACCGCGTGGCCCAGGCGCTCCGCCGTACCCGCAGCGGCTTCCTCGGCCTGTTGATGCCGGACGGCGGCAACCCCTTCTTCGCCGAACTGGCCAACGCCATCGAGACCGAGGCGGCACGCCGCGGAAAGCTGCTGTTCCTGCTGCACTCCGACGGCGGCGAGGAGGGCGAGCGACTCGCCGCCATGGGGGATGTCCGGGCCGAGGGGGTGCTGTGGGTGCCGCACCACGAGAGCCCGTCGACCGCATCCGCCCTGGCCAACTCGCCCTGCCCGGTGGTGGTCCTCGACCGCGTGCCGGCCGATGCGGCGACCGGGTACGACTCGGTCGCGGTGGATCACCATCAGGGCGCCCGGCTGGCCACCAGCCATCTGGTCGAGCACGGCTTCCGGCAGGTGTCGTGCCTGTCCGGCCCGAACGAGACCATCGTCGGGCGCGACCGGGCGTCCGGCTGGCGGCAGGCGCTGGCCGACCACGGCATCACCGAAGGCATGTGGGAGGTGCCGGCGGACTTCACACCGGAGGGCGGACGGGCGGCCGGGAACGAACTGCTCGACAGGTTGACCTTCCCGGCCGCCGTCTTCGTCGCCTCGGACCGGCAGGCGCTCGGCCTGCTGCGCGCCGTGCGCGAACGGGGACTCGACGTACCGCGAGACGTCGCCATCGTGTCCTTCGACGGTACGGACGTCAGCGCCTACACCACGCCACCGCTGTCCACCATGCGGCAGCCCCTGCCGGCGCTCGCGGCCGGCGCTCTGACGCTTCTCGAGGAGCGAATACGCGACCCGTACCGACCGGCGCGGCACATCGCCCTGCCCGCCGAGCCCGTCTTCCGAACAAGTTGTGGATGTGGACAGCTATGAGTGTGCCAACCGGAAACCCCACCGCCGAACGCCGTTCCCCACAGGCCGCGCAGGGAACTCTGCTGCGGCTGTCGCAGATCACCAAGGAGTACCGGTCCGACCGGGGCAAGGTGGTGCGCGCGCTCCACGAGGTGTCGCTCGACGTGCGGCAGGGCGAGATCCTCGCCATCATCGGCGCGTCCGGCTGTGGCAAGTCCACCCTGCTGCGGATCATGGCGGGCCTCGACACCATCACCTCCGGGCAGACGGAGTGGTCACGCCGGCCGACACCCGGCCGGGACATCGGTTACGTCTTCCAGGAGCCCGTCCTGCTGCCGTGGCGCAGCGTCTTGCGTAACGCCTGCATCGCGCCGGAGACGTTGAAGGAACCGCGGCAGCAGTACGAGCCTCGGGTACGCGAACTGCTGAGCCTGGTAGGACTGACCGACTTCGCCGACGCGCTGCCGCGCGAACTCTCCGGCGGGATGCGGCAACGGACCTCGATCGTGCGGGCGCTGGCCCACGATCCGATGCTGTTGCTGATGGACGAGCCCTTCGGCGCACTCGACCAGATCACCCGGGAGAAGTTGCACGACGATCTGCTCAACATCTGGACCGCGACCGGCAAGACCATCGTGTTCGTGACGCACAGCGTCGACGAGGCCACCTACCTAGCCGACCGGGTGGTCGTGCTCTCACCCCGCCCCGGTCGCGTACGCGCGATCCACGACGTGCCCCTGCCCCGGCCCCGTGACGCGCGGACGAAGCTCGATCCGCGCTTCGCGGAGTTCCAGGCCATGCTGCGGGGGGAACTGTGACGGTTCAGACCTCGACACCCGAGCCGGCGGCACCGCCCGTCGCGCCGCCGCCGGCACCGGTCGGTACGTCGCGACGGGGCCGCCTGCGACTCATGGTCAAGCCCTTCGCAGCGGTGCTGTACGTCCTCGTGATCGTCGGCGCCTGGGGCGCGTACCAGGCGGTGGCGGACGTCCCACGGTATCTGCTCGCCAGCCCGACCGAGGTCGGATCGCAGCTGCTGGACCTCGCGCAGACCGGAACGCTGTGGACCCACCTGGTGTACACGGTCCGTAACATCGGTGTCGGCTTCGCGATCGGGGCGGTGATCGGCGCCGCGCTGGGAGTGGCCGTCTCCCGGTCCCAGGTCGTCGACGCGATGCTCTCCCCGTTCCTGATCGTGTTCCAGGCGATGCCGAAGATCGCGCTCGCGCCCATGTTCGTGCTCTGGTTCGGCCTCGGCCTGACCAGCCAGTTCGTGCTCATCGTGAGCCTGTCCTTCTTCCCGATCCTGGTCGGTACCGCCACCGGGCTGCGGCAGGTGAACCCGGGCTACCGGGACCTCGCCACCATCGTCGGGCTGAACCCGGTAGCCCGACTGTTCCGCATCGACATCCGGGCAGCGTCACCGTCGATCTTCGCCGCCGCCCGGGTAGCCGCCGTCGACGCCATGACCGGAGCGGTCCTCGCCGAGTGGATCTCCTCAAGCCAGGGACTCGGCTACCTCCTGGTCGAGGCCAACTCCTCCTACCAGGTCCCCATGCTGATGGCCTCGATCGTGGTGATCGTGGCTGTCGGACTCGCCCTCTACCAACTGGTCTCCTTCGTGGAGGCCCGCGCCCTGCGGTGGCGCGATCCCGTCACGGCCTGATCACACGACCTGTCCGTCGTGGCCAACCCCCATCGAACTGGAATACGAGGTACACCCATGCGCTCCATGACCCGTAGATCCCTCCTTGCCGGTATCGCCGCCAGCACCGTCATCGCCCTCACCGCCGGCTGCGGCGGCGTCGAGGCCCCCGGCGGCGGCACCGACGGTGGCACGACCAAGGTCAGCATCCAGATCGACGGCGCCGCCGCCCCCTACTACGCGCCGCTGTACTGGGCAAAGGAACAGGGCTACTTCACCAAGCAGAACCTCGACGTCGAATTCCTGTACGCCGACGCCGCGACCATCACCAAGAACGTGGCCGCCAACAACGTCCAGTTCGGCTTCCCGAACGCCGACAGCGTGATCCAGGCGGTGGCCAACGGCGTGCCGGACCTCGTCGTGCACACCACGTACCAGCAGGGCATCGGCGCACTCCTCACCCTCGCCGACTCCGGCATCACCAACCCGGCCGACCTGAAGGGCAAGACGGTCGCGGTGACCAGCCTCGGCTCCCCGAACTACGTCCAGCTGACGGCGATCGCCGCCTCGGCGGGCCTGGACGTGAAGAAGGACCTGACGGTCAAGGTCGTGGGTACCGGCGCCATCGTCTCGGCACTGCAGAACAAGCAGGTCGACGCGATCGTCTTCTCGCGGCTGCGCTACTACACCCTGCAGGCCGCCGGGGTGCAGGTCACCCAGATCCTGTCCAACCAGTACCTTCCGTCGTTCGGCAACGTCGTGATCACCGGCCAGCAGTTCGCCAAGGACAACCCCAAGGCCGTCACCGGATTCACCACCGCGCTGAACACCGCGCTGCAGGACCTCATCGACGGCAAGCTGCCGCAGGCGGTCGAGATGTCCGTCCAGAAGTACGCCACCAGCTTCGCCGGCCAGGAAAAGTCGGTCACCCAGGTGATGCAGGAGGTCTTCGTCAAGGACCTGTGGCAGAGCGACGCCACCAAGGCGCACGGGCTCGGCTACGGCGACCCGGCGGCCTGGCAGAACGCCGTGGACGCGCAGAAGAAGTACGGCCTGATCCAGGGCGACGTGCGGGCGTCCGACTTCGTGAAGGCCACCTCGTGACCGAGCAGCGACTCGGCAAGCTACCGCGCGCCGCGCTCGGCACGGCGTCGGTAGCGGCCTTCCTGCTGGCCTGGCAGGGCTACGTCCACCTCGCGCACGTGCCCACGTACACCCTCCCCGGCCCGATCGAGATCGTGACGCACACCTGGCGGATGCTCACCGACGAGCAGTTGCTCGTCCACCTCCGGGTGACCGGTGCCGAACTGCTGCAGGGGGTGGCGATCGGACTGGCGGTCGGCGTGCTCGCCGGGGTGGCGATGTCCCGATGGCGCTGGCTGGAACGAGCGGCCATGCCGCTGCTGGTGTTCATCCAGATCACCCCGAAGATCGCGATCGCCCCGCTCCTGGTGCTGTGGCTCGGGCTCGGCGTGACCAGCAAGATCACCCTGGTCGCGCTGGTCACGTTCTTCCCGGTGCTGGTCAACACGCTGGCCGGGCTGCGCGGCATCGGTACGAACTACCGCCACCTGTGTCAGGTGCTCGCGCTCTCCGGCCCACGGCGGTTCTTCCGGCTCGAACTGCCGATGACCCTGCCGCACATCGTGGTCGGGCTCCGCCTCGGTGCGCTGGCCGGGGTCACCGCCGCAGTGATCGGCGAGTTGATCGGCGCCCAGGGTGGGCTCGGATACCTGGTCGCGCAGAGCCAGGAGACCGACAACATCCCGCAGGCGATGGTCGGTCTGCTGCTGCTGAGCATGCTCGGGCTGGTCTCCTGGTCCGGTATCGGCGCCGTCGCCGGCTGGCTCCGCTCCCGGTTCGGTGTGACCGATGGCTGAGCCGCCGCGGAGCCGCCGTCGCCGGCGGAGGCCGGGACGATGACCGGGACACCCCGACGCATCGTGGTCGACACCGACGGAGGCGTGGACGACCTGGTGGCACTCGCCTGGTTGCTGCGCCTGCCGGATGTGGAGATACCGGCGATCATCGCCACCGGCGGGGCACGGCCCGCCGATGTCGTCGGGGCGGCGGTCACCCATGCGCTTCGCGCGCTCGCTCCGGCCCGGCGGCCGTTGCTGCTGCGGGGCGCCGAGATCGACCCCGCGGCGCGGGCCGCGGTCCCGTCGGGCGCGCGGCTGCACGGCGAGTACGGTCTCGGGCCGTTCGTCCCCGCACACGGCGTCGAGTTCGACGGCGACGTACGCGTCGACCCGTCACTGCCGGCGCACACCGACTACCTGGTGCTCGGCCCGTTGACCACCGCCGAGCGCCTCGCCGGGCAGGTGAGCCACTGGCCCGCGCACGTCCGGTTGACCGTGATGGGTGGGGCGTTCTCCCTGCCCGGCGTGGTGCGGGGCGCCGAGCCGAACTTCGCCCGCGACCCCCGGGCCGCTCGGCAACTGTTCGCCGAGCCGCCCGGCCGGGGCGTACGGGTCGTGCCGACGGACGCGACCACCCGGGCGAGCTGCCCGCCGGAGGCCGTCCGGCGGGTGCTCGCCGGCGGCGACGGCTGGCCCGGGGTGCGCGCGCAACTGCTGGCGCACTACTGGTCCGGCACAGCCGGCCGATCCTGCCACGACCTGGTGGCCGCAGCTGTCGTGGCGCGCCCGGAGGTGGTGGCGGTCGAGACGCCCGCCACGGTGGGCGTCGACGCGTACGGCCGGTCGGACATGACCCCCGAGGGGAACTCGGCCGTGACGGTGGTGAGCCGCCTCGACGACACGGCGTGGCGCGAGATCGTCCTGGCATGGGCGACGGACAGAGAGGCGACGGTGCGTTGAACGGCCCGAAGATCGCGGTGGTGGGCAGCGCCAACCTTGACCGCATGGTGGTGACCGACCGGCTCCCCGGGCCGGGGGAGACACTGACCGCCCGGGAGTACCGGGAGGGTGTCGGCGGTAAGGGCGCGAACCAGGCGATGACCATCGCCACCCTCGGTACGTCCGTCGGCTTCGTCGGATGCGTCGGCGCCGACGCCGCCGGTGAGCAGGTGCGGCAGCGGCTCGCCGGCCGGGGCGTGGACGTGTCGGGGCTGGCGGTCGTCCATGACGTCCCCACAGGGACCGCGCTGATCACGGTGGACGGCGCCGGCGAGAACGTGATCGTGGTACACCCCGGGGCGAACGGCGCACTGGACGCGGCCCGCGTCGACCGGCACCGGGACATGATCGCGACGGCAGCGCTCACCCTGATGCAGTGCGAGGTCGAGGCGCCCGCCCTGGAGCGGGCCGCAGCGCTGGCCGGGGGCCTCCTGGTGCTGAATCCCGCGCCCGCAACTCCGCTTCCCGACGTCCTCGTACGCCGGGTGGATGTGCTGGTGCCCAACCGGGCCGAGTTGGCGGTCCTGGCCGGCACGTCCCTGCCAGAGAGCCTGGACGACGTGGCGAGTGCCGTCGGCAAGCTCGGGCTCGCGGCGACCGTCGTGGTGACGCTCGGGTCGCAGGGCGCGGCCGTGATAGAGCCGGACGGCCGGGTCGACCACGTTCCGGCGCTTCCGACCGAGGCCGTGGACACGACTGGCGCCGGCGACTGCTTCTGCGGAGCCCTCGCGACCGCCCTGGTAGCGCGGCCCGGCCGGGCCGTGGCGGAAGCCGCCCGCTGGGCGGCCGTCGCGGCGGCGCTGTCGACACGCGGCCGGGGCGCACAAGGCGCGCTGCCGACCCTGGATGAGGTGTCCAGGGCGATGAGTGCCACCGACCGTCCGTTCTCATAGCAGGACTCCGCAGCTCCCGTTCGATCCACAGGCCAGCACGGCTGGCCGACCCGGATGGAGCGCGCGTCGGCCTTCACCTCGTCGAGCCAGCCGGATCTGGCAGCGATCCCGCTGCTGCGTGCGTCGTCCCGGACCAAGAGGCATGACATGAGCAACCGCGGCGTGTCCCCCCGCCCCCACGTGTTTGGGG
>NZ_JBFAVI010000090.1:0-25138 GCF_040679695.1 Micromonospora sp. NPDC052213 | reverse complement strand
GAGGGTCCACGGTCGCACCGCGAGGTGGGGCCACGGTAGCTCCGCGTAGAGGGGCCACGGCCGCGCCGCGCGGGCGGCGCCGACCGTGCGGGCCGCCCGACCCGGGCAGGTCGGGCGGCACGCGTGCGTGGTTACGGGGTCAGGGGCGGGCGTCGCCGCCCTCGGTGTCGTCCGGGCGCTGCTCCGGCTCGCCCGGGGCCTTCTCCTCCGGGCCGCCCGGCGCGCTGAAGTCGAAGCTCTCCAGCTCGCTGAGGTCGAACTGGGCCATCGCGAAGGCCACCGGGTCGGCGAAGTCGGCGTCCGAGGGGAGCAGGTCGGGGTGGCCCCAGAGGGCGTCCCGGCCGGCGATGCCCCGGTGCTCGGTGAGCGCCGCCCAGAGCGCCGCCGCCTCGCGCAGCCGGCGCGGGCGCAGTTCCAGGCCGACGAGGGCCGCGAAGGTCTGCTCGGCCGGGCCACCGGCCGCCCGGCGCCGGCGGAACGCCTCGCCCAGGCTGACCACGCTGGGCAGCCGGCCGCCGGCCGCGCTGTCCACCACGTGGCAGACCCACCCCTCCACCAGGGCCAGGGCGGTCTCCAGCCGGGCCAGGGACGCCTTCTGCGCCGGGCTGTCCTCTGGGGTGAAGATGCCCTCCAGCGCGATCGCCTGCATCGACTCCGGGTCGGTCGGGTCGACCCGGCCCATCGCCTCCTCGATTGCCTCCCGGTTGACCCGGATGCCCGCGGCGTACATCTCCACGGCGCTGAGCACGTGCCCGCGCAGCCACGGCACGTGCTGGAAGAGCCGCTGGTGGGCGGCCTCGCGCAGGGCCACGTAGAGACGGACCTCGTCCTCCGGCAGCTCCAGGCCCTCGCCGTACGCCCGGATGTTGGCGGGGATCAGCGCGGCCGTGCCGGCCGGGCCGAGCGGCAGCCCGATGTCGCCGGCGGAGAGCACCTCCGCGGCGAGCGAGCCGAGCGCCTGGCCGAGTTGGCCGCCGAAGAGCGCGCCGCCGAGGGTGGCGACCATGGACTGCATCGGGCCGAGCTGGGCGCGCGCCTCCGGCGGCACCAGGTCGCCCATCGCGCCGACCATCCGGCTGGCCACCGGGTCGCAGAGCTTGCGCCAGACGTCGAGGGTCTTGAAGATCCACTCGTTGCGGTTCCAGGCCACCGAGGTCTGGATGCCCGAGGGCAGGGCGGACGCCGGCTCCAGCCAGAGGTCGGCGAGCCGCAGCGCCTCCTCCACCGCGTTGCGCTCGTAGGGCGAGACCGCCGGGTCACCGGCGGCGGCGAGCTGGCTGGCGGCCACCTGCCGGGCCAGGTCCCAGTTGACCGGCCCGCTGCCCGACGCAGAGAGCAGGTGCTGCAACTGCGACATGAACTGCTGCATCTGCGCGGGATCGTTGGGGTCTGGTGGTTGCCCACCCGGGAGCGCGAAACCGAACGGAATATCAGGCACGACGTCTACGGTACGCGCGCCGCGCCCCAGGTCGCCGCCGCTGGCGTTCCGCTGAGGGCGAAGTCGCGGTTCGCCCGCCGGGGCGTCCCACCCCGGTCGGTACGCTCTGCCGCATGAGACGTCGTGGCGTGACCGTCCTGCTCGGTGCTCTGCTCACCACCCTGCTCAGCATCGGCGTGCTCGGCGCGCCCATCCCGTACGTGGTGCTCGGCCCCGGGCCGACCGTGAACACGCTGGGCAAGGAGAACGGCAAGGAGGTCATCCAGGTCAGCGGCCGGGAGACTTCCACGTCCGCCGGGCAGCTTCGGTTGACCACGGTCGGGGTGCAGCCCACGGTCAAGCTGCGCTCGGCGATCCAGGGCTGGTTCTCCGACGACGAGGCGGTCGTGCCGCGCGAGCTGGTCTACCCGCCCGGGGAGAGCCGCGAGGAGGTCGACGAGCGCAACGCCGAGGACTTCAAGGTCTCGCAGACCAGCGCGGAGACCGCGGCGCTGAGCGAGCTGGGGTACCCGGTCCAGGTGGTGGTCAAGACCGTGGCCGCCGACGGCCCGGCCGCCGGCGTGCTCAAGCCCGGCGACGTGGTGACCTCGGTGGACGGGCAGCCAGTGCCGGTGGCCGCCCGGCTCACCGAGCTGGTCCGGGCCAAGCCCGCCGGGACCGCGCTGGAGATCGGTTACACCCGGGGCGGCGCCGCCGCCACGGCGAAGGTGACCAGCCGGGAGCAGGACGGCCGGCCCCGCATCGGCATCGAGATCGAGCAGCAGCAGCCGCACCCGTTCACCCTCAGCATCGACCTGGAGGACATCGGCGGGCCGAGCGCCGGCCTGATGTTCGCCCTCGGCATCGTGGACAAGCTGACCCCGGAGGACCTGACCGGCGGGAAGATCATCGCCGGCACCGGCACCATCGACGACGCCGGTCGGGTCGGTCCCATCGGCGGCATCGCGCAGAAGCTGGTGGGCGCGAAGGAGGCCGGCGCGGTGGCGTTCCTGGTGCCGGCGGACAACTGCGCCGAGGCCGTCCGCAACCCGCAGCCCGGCCTGCCGCTGCTGCGGGTCGGCTCGCTGGACGAGGCGCTGACCGCCCTGGAGACGCTGCGCGCCGGCGGACAGCCGACCCGCTGCTGACCGCCGCACGCGGCCGGTTCCGCCGCCGCCGCCGACCCCGCCGCGCCGGAGGAGCGCGCCGATCAGGTACGCACCCGGTCGCCGCGACGAGCGCCGTCGGCCGGCGCGGGGCGGCTCCGCGTGGTCGCCACGTGACCTTGGACCGACACGTTCAGGAACACCCCGTACTCTGGGTGCCTGGTCGGAGCCGATCACATCGAGCGTGCGGAGCCAACAGTGGTCATGCGTAGCAGCAGCCCCCTGCCGAGGATGAGCCGACGCGGACGCGTCACGATCGGTGTGCTGGTCGGGGTGTTCGTGCTCTTCACCCTGCTCGGCTGGGGTGTCCAGGCGTGGACGGACTGGCTGTGGTTCGACGAGGTCCGCTACACGCAGGTCTTCACCGGCGTGCTGGCGACCCGGTTGCTGCTCTTCCTTGCCGTCGGCCTCGGCATGGCCGTGATCGTCGGCGGGAACCTCTGGCTGGCCCACCGGCTGCGCCCCCGGATGCGGCCGCACTCGCCGGAGCAGGCCACCCTCGAGCGCTACCGGATGCTGCTGAGCCCCCGGCTCGGCCTGTGGATCGCGCTGGTCGCCGGCGTGGTCGGCCTCTTCGCCGGGCTGTCGGCGCAGAGCCGGTGGAACCAGTGGCTGCTCTTCCGCAACGGCGGGGACTTCGGCGTCGAGGACCCGGAGTTCGGGGTGGACATCGGCTTCTACGTCTTCCAGTTGCCGTTCTGGCGCTACCTGCTCGGGGTCGGCTTCACCGCGGTGGTGCTGTCCGTGGTCGGCGCGCTGGCCGTGCACTACATCTTCGGCGGCGTCCGGCTCCAGGGCGTCGGCGACCGGATGACCAACGCCGCCCGGGCCCACCTGAGCACGCTGGTCGCGGTGTTCGTCCTGCTCAAGGCCATCGCGTACGTGCTGGACCGGCGGGCGATGCTGCTGGAGTACAACGACGGCGCCAACGTCTACGGTGCCGGCTACGCCGACGTCAACGCGCTGCTGCCGGCCAAGGAGATCCTCGCGTACATCTCCATCGTGGTGGCCATCGCGATCATCGTCTTCTCCAACGCGTGGATGCGGAACCTGGTCTGGCCCGGCATCTCGCTCGCCCTGCTCGGCGTCTCCGCGGTCGCCATCGGCGGCATCTACCCCTGGGCGGTGCAGACCTTCGAGGTCAAGCCGAGCGCCAAGGAGAAGGAGGCGCCCTACATCGATCGCAGCATCAAGGCCACCCGGGCGGCGTTCGGGCTGGAGTCGGTGACCACCACGCCGTACGCGGCGAACAACCTGACCCCGCCGGCGAGCCTGGCCACGGACACCTCCGTGGTGCCGAACATCCGGCTGCTCGACCCGCAACTGGTCTCGGAGACCTACACCCAGCGCCAGCAGGTCCGGCAGTTCTACGACTTCGGCGAGAAGCTGGACGTCGACCGGTACGCGGTCAACGGCAAGGTGCAGGACTACGTGGTCGGCCTCCGCGAGGTCAACTACCGGCAGCTGACCCCCCAGCAGAACACCTGGATCAACCGGCACACCGTCTACACCCACGGCTACGGGCTGGTGGCGGCGCCGGGCAGCCGGGTGGTCTGCGGCGGCCAGCCGTTCTTCGTCTCCGGCTTCCTCGGCGACCCCCAGGAACAGCAGAAGCAGCAGCAGGGCCAGGCGCAGACGAACGAGCAGTGCGCCGCGCAGACCGAGCAGATCCCGGCGAAGCAGCCCCGGATCTACTACGGCGAGCGGATGGACGAGGGCGACTACGCGATCGTCGGCCAGACCGACCCGGAGCGGAAGGCGGAGTTCGACCGCCCCGTCGGCGAGGGTGGCGAGTCCTACACCTACACCGGTGAGGGCGGCGTCGAGATCGGCTCGTTCACCCGCCGGCTGCTCTACGCGATCAAGGAGCAGGAGTCGAACTTCCTGCTCTCCGACGCGGTCAACGACAACTCGAAGCTGCTCTACGTGCGCAACCCGCGCGACCGGGTGGAGAAGGTCGCCCCGTTCCTGACCCTGGACGGCGACCCGTACCCGGCGGTGGTGGACGGCCGGATCCAGTGGATCATCGACGGCTACACCACGGCGGCGACCTACCCGTACGCCGAGCGGATCAACCTCCAGGAGCAGACGGCCGACGAGCTGACGGGGCGGGGCACGTTCCAGCTCGCCCGGGAGAACGTCAACTACATCCGCAACTCGGTCAAGGCCACCGTCGACGCGTACGACGGCACCGTCCGGCTCTACGAGTTCGACGAGACCGACCCGGTGCTCAAGGCGTGGAACAAGGCGTTCGGCGGCGACCTGGTGGTGCCGAAGTCGGAGACCCCGGTGGAGCTGGCCGAGCACTTCCGCTACCCGTCCGACCTGTTCAAGGTACAGCGCAACCTGCTGACCCGGTTCCACGTGACCGACCCCGGCGACTTCTACTCGGCGCAGGACTTCTGGCAGGTGCCGAACGTGCCGGACGCCCCCGACACCGGCCAGAAGCAGCCGCCGTACTACCTGTTCACGCAGTTCCCCGGCCAGGAGTCGGCACGCTTCCAGCTCACCTCGGCGGTCACCCCGAACGGCCGGGAGAACCTCGCCGCGCTGATCTCCGGGTCGTACGTGGACGGGCAGCCGAAGCTCGAGGTGCTCGACCTGCCCGACCAGACCCGGGTCTCCGGGCCGGTGCAGGTGCACCAGTCGATGACCCAGAACGGCAACATCCGGCAGCAGCTCAACCTGCTCCAGTCCGCGCAGGCGCAGGTGCAGTACGGCAACCTGCTCTCCCTGCCGTTCGGCGACGGCATGCTCTACGTCGAGCCGGTCTACGTGAAGACCGCCGCGCAGAACGCGCCGCCGCTGTTGCAGCGGGTGCTGATGTCCTACGGCGACGGCGGCTCCTACGTAGTGCTGGCCAACAGCGTCGCCGACGGCATCAAGCAGCTCGTCGAGCAGGGCAAGCAGGCCGCCACCCCGGGCGCGCCGCCACCGACCGGCGGCACGCCGCCGGGCGGCACCCCGCCGGGCGGCACGCCGCCCGCGCTGACCGGTGAGTTGGCCGAGGCGGCCAACCGGGTCCAGACCGCCATCACGGAGGTCCGGGCCGCGCAGGCGTCCGGCGACTTCGAGCGGTACGGGCGCGCGCTGAAGGCGCTGGACGAGGCGCTCACCGCCTTCCAGCAGGCCCAGCGGGCGGCGACCACCCCGGCGCCGGGCGCCACGCCCAGCGGCAGCCCGCCGGCGTCCCCGGCGGCCAGCGGCAGCGCCGCACCGACGCCGAGCGGCTGACCAGGCAATCCGCCGCAGCGCCCCCGGCCCGTGGACCGATCCGGTTCCCGGCGCCGGGGGCGCTGTCGCTTTCCCGACCGGTGGCCGGACCCCCGCAACCCGCCCCCTCCTGACGCCGTCTTCCCTGCAAGAGGCGGGAACGGCCGGGGGAGCGTGGTCGGGAGATGAGGGACGCAACAAGCTTCGACGAGTTCTACCGGAGCACCTCGCGGCGGATGCTCCGCTACGGCTACGCCGTGGTGGGCGACCACACCGAGGCGCAGGACCTCGTGCAGGAGGCGTACGCCCGGGCCTGGCGGCAGTGGGGCCGGCTGACCACCCACCCGGCGCCGGAGGCCTGGCTGCGGCTCGTGGTCGCGCGGCTGGCCACCGACCGGTGGCGCCGGCTGCACGGCTGGCGCGCGACGCTGAGCCGTACGGGGCCGCCGGAGCAGGTGCCGCCGCCGGGCGAGGAGGGCGTGCTGCTGGTGGGCGCGCTGCGCCAACTGCCGGCCGCCCAGCGGCAGGCGCTCGCCCTGCACTACCTCTTCGACATGTCGGTGCAGGACATCGCCCGGGAGACGCAGGTGCCCACGGGCACCGTGAAGTCCTGGTTGGCGCGGGGGCGGGCCCGGCTGGCCACGCTGCTGCCCGACCTGTCCGTCGAGGATCTGGAGGCGAACGATGTCGCGTGAACTGTCCGATCTCTACCGGTCGCTCGCCGAGGACGCCGACCGCCGCACCCTGGCCGCCCCCGACCGGGTGCGGCGGCGCGCCGACCGGCGGGCCCGGGTCCGGATCACCGGCGCCGCGCTCGCGACGGCACTGCTGGCCGGTGGGCTGGCGACCGGCACCCGGCTGGTGCTGGCCGGGGACGCCACCCCCCTCCCGCCGCCCGCCGGCACCCCGGCACCGCCGGCGACCGCCCCGGCGCCCACCCCGTCCCCGTCCTCGGTGGCGACGGGCACGCCGACCGGCGCGCCGTCGGTGACGGGCACGCCCTCGGCGAGGGGCACGCCCGCGACGACGGCGGGGAGCACCGGCGCCCCGCCGCCGCGTACGCCCACCTCGGTCCCGGACCGGGCCTTCTTCGTCCAGGCGGCCGCGAACCGGACGGGCATCGACCCGGTCTTCCGCGACACCGCGGCGCTGCCGGGGCTCTGCGACGCCCGGTACGGCAGCGACGCCGGGATCGTGCAGCGCCGCACCCGGAACCTCGCCTACAAGCTGCCCCGCACCCCGCAGGGGTACGTCCCCGACGGCAGCTACGCGCACAGCGTCACGGTCTACCGTCGGGGCCGGGCCGACGACTTCCTCCGTGAGCTGCGGGCGGCGGTGCGAGCCTGCCCCGAGCAGCCGGGCGTGAGCGGCGGCAACCCGTCGACGTCCCGGGTGCGGCTGCTGGCCGACGGCGGATTCGGCGACGACTCGGTGCTGTTCGAGATCCGGACGCCGGGGCGGGGCGTCGAGGGCGAGCCGACGGGCGGCGAGGAGGTCCGGCTGATCCGGGCGATCCGGGTCGGGAACGTGGTGACCGTGCTCTGGGAACAGGGCTGGGAGGGCACCTCCGCCGAGCGGTCCCAGGTCGACGCCGACAGCCGGCGGGCGGTCGACGCGATCGAGGACTGGCTGGGTTGAGCCGTACGGCGGTCCGGGCGGCGGCGCCGCGGCCCGGACCGCCCCGCTCGCGGGTCGTTTTGCGGCGGCCGGGGGTGGTGAGATACGGTATACGAGCCGACGCGGGGTGGAGCAGCTCGGTAGCTCGCTGGGCTCATAACCCAGAGGTCGCAGGTTCAAATCCTGTCCCCGCTACTCTCGCGGAAGACCCGGAGACGATCTCCGGGTCTTCCGGCGTTTCCGGGTCTTTCGGCAGCTCCGGGGTCTTCCGGCGTCTCCGGGTCCGCCCGCGCCGGTCCGGACCCTGCGGGCGGGTTGCCCGCCGACCGGCGTGCCAGGGTTGCGGTTGTCGGCGAGGATGTCAGCATGTCTTCCTTCGGTAAGTGGTGGGGCCGGCTCAGCACGGTCCTCGGTGCCGTCGTGCTGTCGGTGTTCGTGCCCGTCGCGGCCTGGGCGTCCACCGGCACGGGTGAGCTGGTGGTGGAGGCCGCGCGGCGACGCCGCGGTGGCGGCTTCGGCTTCCTCAGCCTGCTCTGCTGCCTCGTGGTGGTCGCCGTGATCGTCTTCCTGGTGCTGCGGATGATGCGCAACCGGCGCGGCGGCCCGCCGCGCTGAGCCGGACGGGTCGGCGCCTGCCGGACGGCCGCTATCCGGCCAGGGCGGCTTCCGCCCTGGCCATGAAGCGCGACGTCGCCGCCCGGCTGCCGGCCGCCCCGCTGCGGATGCTCTCGGCGGCCTCCAGCAGCAGCGCGCGCACCCGGGGATGGCCCTGCGGTGGCGGGCTGGGTGCCGGCCCCAACCGGTCGTCCAGCGCGGTGCCGAACGCCGCCGCGCGCTTCTGCGCCGGGTCGGTGATGCTGCCCTCCACGTAGCGGCGAACGGCGAGGCTGGGGCTGAGCCCCCGTTCGTGACCGAGCACCGCGCCCACCTCGCCGTTGCCGGTCAGGAAGTTGATCACGTCCGCCACCACGGCGGGATGCCGAGTGCCGCGGAAGCCCGCCCAGAACATCGACGCCCGCGCCCACTGCGCCTCCGGCGGGCCGGGCAGGGCGGCCAGGCCGAGCTCGGCGCCGGTGAGCCGCTGGAGCTCCGGAAGCTGGTGCGACCAGGCGAAGGAGGCGGCCGCGGCGCCGGTGACCACCAACTGCCGGCCCGGTTCGCCGCTGTCGGCCTGCTCGACCAGGGCGGCACTCGGGGTGGCCCGGTCGGACCGGGCGCGCCGCCACAGCTCGAACCACTCGACCAGCGCGTCGGCGTCGAAGCCGAGCTGCCGGCCCCGGTAGAGCTCGCCGCCCTGGCCGCGCAGCCAGTGCCAGAACGCGCGGTAGTCGCCGGAGGCGTCCATCGTGCCGGCCACCCGGCCCTCGCTGGCCCGGGTGACCCGTCGCGCCCAGGCGACGTACTCCGGCCAGGTCATCCCGTCGCCCGGCTCGGGCACACCCAGCCGGCGCAGCAGCGTGCGGTTGTGGACCAGCGCGGCGGCGGTCTGCCCCGCCGCGACGCCCACCGTCCGCCCGTCGACCTGCCCGTAACGGACCAGGCCCGGCGGCAGGCTCCGCAGGTCCAGCCGGTGGTCGGCGACGTACCCGGTGAGGTCCAGGACGATCTCGCGGCGGGCGTACTCGGCGAGCATGCTGTCGTCGACCTGGATCAGGTCGGGCACGTTGCCGCCCGCAGCCTGGGTGGCCAGCCGGTCGTAGTAGCCGTCGACGCCCTGCCAGGTGATCCGGAAGCCGACGTGGGGGTTGCGGTCCGTGTAGAGCCGCAGCACCTGCTCGGTGAGCGCGGCCCGCCTCGCCCCGCCGTACCAGAAGACCGACAGCTCGACTGGGCCGCTCTCCGTCGGGGCCGCCTGCTCCTCGCTACACCCGGTGAGCCCGCCGGCGGCGAGCACCGGCGCCCCCAGCAGCGCGGCGAGCACCCGCCGCCGGCCCGGGTCCGCCCGGTGACGGGGCAGCGGGGAGCGGGGAGCGGGCACGGAGTCTCCTGGCGGACCGGGTGGGCGGCGGCCGGATCATTCACGCAGGCGGTACGGGAGGGTGTCAACGTCCGTCCGGCCACACCGCCGCACCCGCTGTCGTCGGCATCGATGCCGTCCGCCACCGCCGGAGGCCGTACGCAGGTCGCGTGGTGTACTAGGCCGCGTGGAACTTCTGCACTCGGGCAAGGTACGGGACGTCTACGCCGACGGCGACGACCTGATCCTGGTCGCCTCCGACCGCATCTCGATCTACGACGTGGTGCTGCCGACGCCGATCCCCGACAAGGGCAAGTTGCTCACCGCGCTGTCCCTGTGGTGGTTCGAGCAGCTCTCCGACGTGGTGCCGAACCACGTCATCTCCGCCACCGACGTGCCGGCCGAGTTCGCCGGCCGGGCGATCCGCTGCCGGCGGCTGGAGATGGTGCCCGTGGAGTGCGTCGCCCGGGGCTACCTGACCGGCGGCGGCCTCAAGGAGTACCAGCGCACCGGGGCCGTCTCCGGCGTGGAACTGCCGCGCGGCCTGGTCGAGGCGTCCATCCTGCCCGAGCCGATCTTCACCCCGTCGACCAAGGCGCCGGTGGGGGAGCACGACGAGCCGATCACCTTCGCCGAGGTGGTGGACAAGGTCGGCGCCGAGACCGCCGAGCGGCTGCGCCAGATCACCATCGACCTCTACCGCCGGGGCGCCGAGCTGGCCGCCGACCGGGGCATCCTGGTCGCCGACACCAAGATCGAGCTGGGCTGGGCGCCGGACGGCACCCTGACAATCGGCGACGAGCTGCTCACCTCCGACTCGTCCCGGTTCTGGCCGGCCGAGTCGTACCAGCCGGGCCGGGCGCAGTTCTCCTACGACAAGCAGTACGTCCGGGACTGGGCGGTGGAGAGCGGCTGGGACAAGCAGGCCCCGGCGCCCGAGGTGCCGGCCGAGGTGGTCGAGGCGACCCGGGCCCGCTACGTCGACGTCTACGAGAAGCTCACCGGCAACCACTGGGGCTGATTTCCCGACCGGTGCAGCACCCCGGCCACCCCGCGGACTTTCCTGGGGCGGAGGTGCGGCGTGCCGCGACGAGCCCGGTCGGTGTCGTCAGTCGACCCAGTCGAGGGTGCGCTCGACGGCCTTGCGCCAGTTGCGCAGCTCGCGCTCGCGGTGGGCCGCATCCATGGTCGACTCCCACTGCGCGTCGGAGCGCCACTGGGCGCGCAGCGTCGCCAGGTCCGGCCAGAAGCCGACCGCCAGGCCGGCCGCGTACGCGGCGCCGAGGCAGGTGGTCTCGGTGATCCGGGAGCGGACCACCGGCACGTCGAGCACGTCGGCGAGGAACTGCATCAGCAGCCCGTTGGCGGTCATGCCGCCGTCGACCCGGAGCCGGCGCAGCGCCACGTCGGAGTCGGCGTTCATCGCGTCGACCACCTCGCGGGTCTGCCAGGCCGACGCCTCCAGCACGGCCCGGGCCAGGTGCCCCTTGGTGATGTAGCCGGTCAGCCCGGCGATCACCCCGCGCGCGTCGTTGCGCCAGTGCGGGGCGAACAGGCCGGAGAAGGCCGGTACGACGTAACAGCCGCCGTTGTCGTCGACGGTGCCCGCCAGCTCCTCCACCTCACCGGCGGTGGAGATCAGCCCGAGGTTGTCCCGCAGCCACTGCACCAGCGAGCCGGTGACCGCGATCGCCCCCTCCAGCGCGTACGCGGCGGGCTGGCCGTCGATGCGGTAGGCGACCGTGGTGAGCAGGCCGTGGGCGGAGGGGACCGGGCTGGCGCCGGTGTTGAGCAGCAGGAAGCTGCCGGTGCCGTAGGTGCACTTCGCCTCGCCCGGCTGGAAGCAGGTCTGCCCGAACAGGGCGGCCTGCTGGTCGCCGAGCGCGCTGGCCACCGGCACCCCGGCCAGCACCCCGGTCGCCTCCCCGTAGACCTCGGCGGAGCTGCGGATCTCCGGCAGCACGGCGGCCGGCACGCCCATCGCGTCGAGCAGCTCCGGGTCCCAGTCGAGGGTGGTCAGGTCCATCAGCATGGTGCGGCTGGCGTTGGTCACGTCGGTCACGTGCCGGCCGGTCAGCTTCCAGACCAGCCAGCTGTCCATCGTGCCGAACAGCACCTCGCCGGCCTCGGCGCGCTCGCGCAGCCCGTCGACGTGGTCCAGCAGCCAGCGCAGCTTCGGCCCGGCGAAGTAGGTGGCCAGCGGCAGGCCGGTGCGGGAGCGGAACCACTCCTCGCCGTACGCCTGCGCCAGCTCGCGCAGCAGCGGCCCCGTGCGGGTGTCCTGCCAGACGATCGCGTTGGCCACCGGCCGCCCGGTGGCCCGGTCCCAGACGAGGGTGGTCTCCCGCTGGTTGGTGATGCCCACGGCGGCGAGCCCGGCGGCGTCGGTCCCGGCGGCCCGCAACGCCTCCCGGACCACCAGCTCCACGTTGTCCCAGATCTCCTCGGCGTCGTGCTCCACCCAGCCGGGACGGGGGAAGACCTGCCGGTGCTCCCGCTGCGCCACGGAGACGATCTCCCCGGCCCGGTCGAAGACGATGCACCGCGAGGAGGTGGTGCCCTGGTCGATGGCGGCGACGTACTGGGGGGTCACGGCAGCACCGTACCCGGACCGGCCGCGCTCCGCCGACCGGCGCGGCCCCGATCGGAGCCCGGTCCGGGTGCCGTCCGTACGATGTGCGGACGTGCGTGACATCGCCGTTTTCAGTGGTACCGCCCATCCCGACCTCGCCGCCGAGATCTGTGCCCACCTCGGTGTGCCCCTGCACCCGGTGCGGGTGTCCCGGTTCGCCAACGACTGCCTGGAAGTGCAGTTGCAGGCCAACTGCCGGGAGCGCGACGTCTTCCTGATCCAGCCGCTGGTCCCGCCCGTGCAGGAGAACCTGGTCGAGCTGCTGCTCATGATCGACGCGGCCCGGGGCGCCTCCGCCGGCCGGATCACCGTGGTGCTGCCGCACTACGCGTACGCCCGGTCGGACAAGAAGGACGCGCCGCGCATCTCCATCGGCGGGCGGCTCGTGGCCGACCTGCTCACCTCGGCGGGGGCGGACCGGGTGCTGGCGATGACCCTGCACTCGCCCCAGGTGCACGGCTTCTTCAGCGTGCCGGTCGACCACCTGCACGCGCTGCGCGAGCTGGCCACCCACTTCACCCGCTACGACCTGAGCAACACGGTGGTGGTCTCGCCGGACCTGGGCAACGCCAAGGAGGCCGCGGCGTTCGCCCGCCGGCTCGGCACGCCGGTGGCGGCCGGGGCGAAGCAGCGGTTCAGCGACGACCGGGTCAAGATCAGCGCGGTGATCGGCGACGTGGCCGACCGGGACGTGATCGTGCTGGACGACGAGATCGCCAAGGGCAGCACGGTGATCGAGCTGATGGAGCACCTGCGCGAGCGGAAGGTCCGCTCGATCCGGCTGGCCTGCACGCACGGCCTCTTCTCCAGCGGCGCGCTCCAGCGGCTCAGCGAGCAGGAGGGCGTGCTGGAGATCGTCTGCACCAACACCGTGCCGATCCCGGCCGACAAGCGGGTGCCGAAGCTGGCGGTCCTCTCGGTGGCTCCGGCGCTCGCCGAGGCGATGCGCCGCATCCACAACGGCGAGTCCGTCAGCGCCCTCTTCTCCTGACCCCTCGCCCGCTCCCTCCCCTCCCCGCTCCCGCGATCCTGAACTGCTGGCCCCGGCGAACCGGGCACGGCGCCCAGTTCGCGGGCCGACAGTGCAAGATCTCGGAGCTGGGGGAGGGAGGGGAGGTCAGTCGCGGCGGTGGCGGCCGATGTGTTCGGGGGTGCCGACGGCGGCGCTGATCCGTACGGTCGTGCCGGCGGCGCCGGTCTCGACCTCCATGCTGTCGCTCAACTCCTGGGCCAACCAGAGGCCCCACCCGCCGGCGGTGTCCGGTGCGGGGCGGGCCCGGTCGCCGAGCCGCTGCGTGCTGATCCCCCCGCCGTGGTCGGCGACCTCGCAGACGAGCAGCCCCGACTGCCGCCACAGTCGCAGCCAGCCCCGGCCCCCGCCGTGCCGGACCGCGTTCGTGATCAGCTCGTTGACCGCCAGCACGAAGTCGTCCAGGCGCTGGCCGGCCAGCCCGGCCGTGTGCGCGCAGGAAGTGACCGAGTGCCGCAACTCGGTCACCTGGGCCTGGTCGAAGGCTTCGGCGATCAGGAGGGAAGGTTCGATGGGCACAACCGTACGCGGTACCGGGGATTCTGCACTCGTCATGGCCCCGTCCCGACAGCGGATCACAGAAACTGTTGCGGAATTCCCACCGTACGCCAGCGCTTCCCGGCGTGCATCCGGCGACGCGTCGGCCGTCGCGCGGGCTGTGGCATCGTGACGACCGTGCCGACGCCGCCCAGTGGATTCGAGGTCCCGCTCTGGCGGGCCATCGCCGTGTTCCGGGTGGCCTCCCTGGCGTACGTCTGCGTGCTGGCGCTGCGGCACTTCGACCGGTACGCCCACCCCCTGGCGGCCGTCGGCGTGGTCCTGCTGATGGCGGCCTGGACCGGGGTGACCGCCGTCGGCTACGCCCGCCCGGCCCGGCGGGGCTGGCCGCTGCTCGCCGCGGACCTCGCGGTCGTCCTCGGCATCCTGCTGGTCAGCCCGTGGGTGGTCGGGCGCGCGGCGCTCGCCGCCGGGGTGCCGACCCTGGCGGTGGCCTGGCTGGCCGGCCCGGTGCTCGCCTGGGCCGTCTCCGGCGGGCGGCGTCGGGGCACGGTGGCCGCCCTGGCGGTCGGCGCGGCGGACCTCGTCACCCGCGAACGGATCGGCCAGTCCTCGCTCACCGGGGTGATCCTGCTGCTGCTCGCCGGGGCCGTCGTCGGGCACGTCGCCCGGCTGGCGGTGACCGCCGAGGAACGGCTGCACCGGGCGGTGGAGCTGGAGGCGGCGACCCGGGAGCGGGAGCGGCTGGCCCGGGACATCCACGACGGCGTCCTCCAGGTGCTCGCCCTGGTGCAGCGGCGCGGCGCCCACCTGGACGGCGAGGCCGGCGAGCTGGCCCGGCTCGCCGGGGAGCAGGAGGCCGCGCTGCGCGCCCTGATCGCCGGCACCGCGCCGGCCGGCGCCGACACCGACGGCGGGCCGGTGGACCTGCGGGCGCTCGTCGGCCGGTACGCCTCGGCGGCGGTCTCGCTGTCCGCGCCGGCCACCCCGGTGCCGCTGCCCCGGCCGATGGCCCACGAGCTGGCGGCCGCGACCGCCGCCGCGCTGGACAACGTCGCCCGGCACGCGGACGGGCGGGCCTGGGTGCTGATCGAGGACGAGGGGACGACGGTGACGGTCTCCGTCCGCGACGAGGGGCCGGGGTTCCCGGACGGCCGCCTGGCCGAGGCCGCCGCCGAGGGGCGGCTCGGCGTCGCGCGGTCCATCCGGGGCCGCCTCGCCGACCTCGGCGGCACGGTGCGGATCACCTCCGCGCCCGGTGCCGGTACCGAGGTGGAACTGACCGTCCCGAGGGGGAGCGACGGTGCGCGCGAGGAGTGAGCCGGTCTGCCCGCCCCGCGGGTCGCGGACGAAGATGGGCTCATGACGGGTGTGCGCGTGATGGTGGTCGACGACCACCCGATGTGGCGGGAAGGGGTGGCCCGGGACCTCACCGAGGCCGGCCACGTCGTCGTCGCCACCAGCGGCGAGGGCCGGCAGGCCGTCCGGGTGGCCGCCGCCGCCCGGCCCGACGTGGTGGTGCTCGACCTGCAACTGCCGGACGTCTCCGGGGTGGAGGTGATCCGTGGGCTGCGCGCCGCGCTGCCGGAGGTGCGGGTGCTGATGCTGTCGGCCAGCGGCGAGCAGCAGAGCGTGCTGGACGCGGTGAAGGCGGGCGCCACGGGCTACCTGGTGAAGTCGGCCGCCCCGGCCGAGTTCCTGGACGCCGTGCGCCGGACGGCGGCGGGGGAGCCGGTCTTCACGCCCGGCCTGGCCGGCCTGGTCCTCGGCGAGTACCGCCGGCTGGCCGCCGCCCCGGCCGAGGCCGCCCCGACGGCGGGCCGGGACCCGGCGCCCCGGCTCACCGACCGGGAGACCGAGGTGCTGCGCCTGGTGGCCAAGGGGATGTCCTACAAGCAGATCGCCGACCGGCTCGGGCTGTCGCACCGTACGGTGCAGAACCACGTGCAGAACACGCTGGGCAAGCTCCAGCTGCACAACCGGGTCGAGCTGACCCGGTACGCGATCGAGCGGGGCCTGGACGACTGAGGGCTGCCGGACCGCGCACTGGACGTGGTGGGTGAACGCTGGACACTCCGACAGCCCTGCGCCGCCTCAGACCGAGTGCGGCGGGCGCGTCTCGTGGATGGCCAACTCCTCGGCGCTCGCCCCGCCGCCGGCCGACCCGGCGTCGTACGCGACCGAGTCGGTCTCCTGGTCGGTGTGCGCCCCCTCGTCCGGTTCGACGAGCCGGCCGACCTGGGCGTCGGCGGTGGTGCCGAGCTTGCCGTGGTCGTAGAGGGAGACCGGCGAGTCCGGGTCGGAGGTGGGCCCCGGGTCGATCACGTCCGCGTCGAGCTGGGCCTGCGCCGCGGCCTCCTCGCTGTCGGCCTCGGCGGCGATGTCCGGGTCGACGGGGCCGGCCAGCGGGTCGTCGGCCGGGCGTTCGCGCTGCTCCCGGTCGAGCTTGTAGTCCAGCGACTCGCCGTCGAGCTGCTCCTCGGCGGTGGTCCCGTACCGGTCCACCGCCACCGGCGTGCGGTCGGCGGGTAGCTGCGCCGGCTCCGGTCCGTCCGCCTCGCGCCCGGTCAGGACGTCGTCGTTGGCGGTCGAGTCGTCGTCGGCGGTGTCGGGCAGGCCCTCCGCCTCGGGGTCGGACACGGGGGTCGGGTACTGGTCGTCGCGCATGGCTGACCACTACCCACTGCCCTCCCGGCGTAACCGGTGCCGGGCGTGGCCATCCGGGCGGAAGCGTCGCCTTCCGGGACGGACGGGGAGGATCGGGGCGGCGGTCAGCCGCCGAGGCCGGCCTCGTCCGCGGCGTACAGGACGCACCAGACGACCTTGCCGTCCGGCACCCGGCTGCTGCCCCAGCGGCGGGCGACGGTGTCGATCAGCAGCAGGCCGCGCCCGCCGACGGTGTCCACCGGCGCCGGCCCGGCGAAGGCCGGCTGCCGCGGCGAGTGGTCGCGTACGGCGAGGTGCAGGGTGTCGTCCCGGGGCGCCAGCCGCACCGTCATCGCGGTGTGCGCGTGGGCGACCACGTTGCCGACCAGCTCGGTGACCGCGATGCACCCCGGCTCGGCCAGCTCGTCCAGCCCCCAGCGGCGGCAGCCCTCGGTGACGAGGTGCCGGGCCTGCCGGGCGGCCTCCACGGCGGGTGGGAAGTCGGCGCTGACCACCGCGGCCATCGGCGCGGCGGCCAGCCCGGCCATCGCCTCCTCCAGGGTCGGCCAGGCCGGCGCGCCGTCGACGGTGGTGGTCGGGTCGCAGAGGAGCAGGTCGGCGGCGGGCCAGTCGAGGACCTCCCGGCGCACCTCCGCGAAGACGCCCCGGGCGGCCGGATCGGGCATCGCCAGGCCGGTCAGGTCGGCCACCACCGGGCCGGGTCGGGCGCAGAGCCGGGCGAGCAGCCCGGCGCGCACCGTGCCGACCTCAAGTCGGTCGAGGACGCCGGTCAGCCGGACCACCCCGGACGACTCGTCCGTCTCCACCCGGCAGCGCACGTCGGTCGGCATGATCGTCCCATTGTGCCCTCCCGGGCCGGGCCCCGCACCGCTCCGCTCGGCCCGGCGCATCAGCGGTCCGTCCGCGCTCGGCGGGCCACCGCCGCCACCGTCCCGACGGCCGTTCCCGCCGCCGCCAGCCCGAAGGCGGCGGCCATCCGCACCAGGTGCCGCCGCCGGCCGTGCCAGCCGCCGTCGCGCCGCGCCGCCGCGTCGGCCTGGAAGACGTTGCCGGTGCTGTCGAGCCGCGGGGCCGGTCCGAACTGGGTGCGCTGGGTGTACCAGCCGAGCGCCCGTTCGGCCAGCGCCGGGGCGACCCGCCACTGCAGGCCGATCAGCCGGGCGGCCCCACCGGCGTACGCCTCGCGCCGCGGCCGGCGCAGCATCCGGACGATCGTCTCCGCCACCACCTCCGGCGGGTAGACCGGGGGCGGCGGCACCAGTTCCCGCCCGCTGTGGTTGGCGGCGTGCCGGAAGAACGGGGTGTCGATGGTGGCAGGCAGCACCGTGCAGATCGAGATGTTGCCCCGCCCCGTGACCCGCAGCTCCTGGCGGACCGTGTCGGCCAGGCCGCGGATGCCGTGCTTCGTCGCGTTGTACGCCGACTGGTAGGGCATCGCCACCTCGGCCAGCACCGAGGCGTTGTTGACCAGCACCCCGCCCCCCGCCGCGCCGAGGTGGGGCAGGGCGGCCCGGGTGCCGTACGCGGCGCCGAGCAGGTTCACCTCCAGCACCCGACGGAACTCCTCCACCGGGATCTCGTCGAAGAGCCCGACCGCGCTGACCGCGGCGTTGTTGACCCACCCGTCGATCCGGCCGAACTCGGCCACCGCACGCGCGGCGAGCCGCTCGACGGCCGCCGGGTCGGTCACGTCGGTCGGCACCACCAGCGCCCGCCCGCCCAGTTCCCGGCACCGCTGCGCGACCCGCCCGAGGGCCGGCTCGCTGCGGGCGGCCAGCACGACGGCGGTGCCGCGTCGGGCGAGGGCGTACGCCGTGGCCGTCCCGATCCCGCTGGAGGCGCCGGTGAGCACCACGGTGGCGTCGGCGAGGCTGCGGGTGAGAGGCATTCCTGGGCGGTACCCCGGCTGGCAGGGGTCATGCGGCCGATTGTGGGTCGGATGACGGTCGGTGGGTGACACGTGACTCGGCCGCGACGCTTGCCGTCGCGCAAGCACCCGCCGGGCTCTTCCCGATCTGCCAGGTTTCGGCTCCCGGGGGTCTGGTTAATGGGACCCTCTGACCGAGGACCACCGCTCGAGAAGATCGCATGGAGGTGACCCATGCGCGTCGGCCTCGTCTGCGCGCACGCCGGCCCGCCCAGGCGTGCCGACGCTCCGACCGTCGGCACCCACCAGCACATTGCGAGGGTCGCCGCCGAACTGGCCGCGCGGGGCCACGACGTCCGGGTGTACGAACGGCGCGACGATCCGGGCCTGCCGGACACGGCGACGGTCGACGGCTACCGGGTGGAGCGGGTGCCCGTCGGCCCGGCCGCCCCGATCCCCACCGCCGAGCTGGTCCCCCTCGTGGCCGAGTTCGGCACCTGGCTGGCCGACCGGTGGGCCGGCGACTGGCAGCCGGAGGTGGTGCACGGGCACTACTGGATCGGCGGACTGGCCGCGGCGCACGCGGTGCGCGAGACCGACATCGCGGTGGTGCAGACCTTCCACTCCCTCGGTGTCGAGCAACTGCGCCACCTCGGCCGCCAGTACGACGGCCCGGGCGAGCGGATCCCGCTGGAGCGGGCGCTGACCCGGGCGGTGGACATCGCGGTCGCCCAGTGCAACGACGAGGTCGACGAGCTGACCCGGATGGGGCTGCAACGCGCCTCCGTGGCGATGGTGCCGGCCGGCGTCGACACCGAGCAGTTCCACCCCGACGGCGAGGCCGCGCCCCGCGACCAGCGGGCCCGGATCCTCTCCGTCGGACTGTCGGCCGGGCACGGCCAGGAGGACCTGATCCGGGCCATGCGGCTCGTCGGCGACGCCGAGCTGGTGATCGCCGGCGGCCCGCCCGCCGAGCAGCTCGCCGGCCACGCCGAGGCCCGCCGCCTGCGCGAGCTGGCCGAGCGGAACGGGGTGGCCGACCAGGTGACGCTGGTGGGCGCGGTGCCGCACGAGCAGATGGCCACCTGGTACCGCTCGGCCGACGTGGTCGCCTGCACCCCGCACTACTCGTCCGCCGGGCGGGTGTCGCTGGAGGCGATGGCCTGCGGCGTGCCGGTGGTCGGCTACGCCATGGGCGGGATCGCCGACGCGGTGGTCGACGAGGTCACCGGGCGGCTGGTGCCGCCGGGCGACGTGCGCGTCCTCGGCGTGACCCTGCGCCGGCTGCTCTCCGACAACGCCGGGCGGTTCGCGTACGGGCACGCCGCCGTCGACCGGGTGCGGTGCAGTTACACCTGGGAGCGGACGGCGGGCGCGCTGGAGCGGCTCTACGAGCGGGTGGTGCGCCGCCGCAAGCCGGTCGAGGCGGCCTGAGGGAGCGCCCCGCCGGCCCCGTGCCTCAGAGCGGGCGGCCGACGCCGACCACGGCCCGGTCCCGTGCCTCGGCCACCGCGTGGTGGTGCTGGGGTTCGGCGTACCGGGTGAGACCGATGACCGAGGCGAGGGTGACCAGGAACCCGGCCGCGGCGAGCCACTCCCGGCCGGGCCAGATCTTGTCGTTGAGCAGCAGCAGGCCGACGATCGCGGCGGGCACCGCCCCGGCGGCGTCCATCGCGGCCACGGCGGCCGTGGTCGAGCCGCGCTGCATGGCCAGGCCGAGCAGGAGCTGGCCGACGATCGAGTGCGCGATCAGCAGGTAGAGCAGCGGGTCCCGGACGAGCGCCTCCGCCGTGGAGGCCGAGGCCAGCGGTCGGGCGGCCACCGCGGCGGCGGAGAACGCCAGCCCGGCCAGCGAGCCGAGCGCCACCGAGCCCGGCGCCCCGTGCAGGCGTACGGCGAAGAAGCCGAGCACCGCGATCACGCCGAGCGCCACCGCCAGGGTGATCATGCCGGCGGTGCCGAGCGGCTTGGACGGCGCGGGCCGGGCGGAGAGCACCAGCGCGGAGATCCCGGCGAAGAGCAGCACCAGCAGGGCCACCTCGGCCGCCGGCAACCGCCACTTCAGCACCAGCACGCCGAGCAGGGCGGTGACCCCGAGCCCGGCCGCGACGCTGGACTGCACGAGGAAGAGCGGCAGGTCCCGCCGGGCCAGGAAGGCCAGCACGAACCCGGCCACCTGACACGCCAGCCCGACCAGGTAGGTGCGGTGCCCGGCCAGCCGCAGCAGCAGCCCCGGGTCGAAGGTGTGATGGACGGTGGTGCGGGCGGCGGCCACCGACTGGAGCAGGTTGGCGACGCCGTACGCGACGATCATCGCCGCGAGGAAGCACCACCCGGAGGAGACCACCTGGCGAGGATAGAGGTTGCCGGAGGTCAGTGCTCGGCTGGCCGACCCAGCCGGGCGAGGATGTCGGCGTGCAGCGGGCCGTTGCTGGCCACGGCGCTGTTCTCGGTGCCGGCGTCGCCCGAGGGCGCGGGCCGGCCGGCCAGGTCGGTGAACGTCCCGCCCGCCTCGGTGACGATCGGCACCAGCGCGGCGACGTCCCACAGCGACAGCTCCGGCTCCACCATCACGTCCAGCGCGCCCTCGGCGAGCAGCATGTAGCCGTAGAAGTCGCCGTACGCCCGGCTGCGCCAGGTGTCCCGCATGAGCTGGAGCATCGCGTCCAGCCGGCCGGCGGACTCCCATCCGGTGAGGGACGAGTAGCAGAAGCTCGCGTCCGCCAGGTCCCGGACGCCGGAGACCCGGATGGGTGCGCCGCCGGCGGCGTCCGGCCCCGCGTACGCGCCCTCGCCGAGCGCGGCCCACCAGCGGCGGCCGAGGGCCGGCGCGGAGACCAGGCCGGCGACCGGGCGGTCCCCCTCCAGCAGCGCGATCAGGGTGGCCCAGACGGGCACGCCGCGGATGAAGTTCTTCGTGCCGTCGATCGGGTCGACCACCCAGCGCCGGCCGTCCGGGCCGCTGGCCGGCTGTTCGCCGTACTCTTCGCCGAGCAGGCCGTCGGCCGGCCGGTGCGCGGCCAGCAGCGCCCGGATCTCCCGCTCCACGGCGGTGTCCGCGTCGGAGACGGGGGTCAGGTCGGGCTTCGCGTCGACCCGCAGGTCGAGCGCCCGGAACCGGGCCGTGGAGACGGCGTCGGCGGCGTCGGCGAGCAGGTGGGCGAGGGCGAGGTCGTCGGCGTACCCGGTCACGTGCCCCAACCTACCGACGGCCCGGGCCTCACGCCCCGGCGGGCGGGTCGCCCTCGCCCGCCCGGGAGGCGAGCAGCCGGCGGTACGAGGCCAGCCGGCGCGGGTCCGCCTTGCCGGCCGCCACCCAGGCGTCCAGCCCGCAGCCGGGAGCCTCCGGCGTGTGCGGGCAGTTGGCGGGGCAGTCGACCGTGCCCTCCACAAGGTCGGGGAAGCCGTGCAGCAGGCTGTCGGCGGAGACGTGTGCCAGCCCGAAGCTGCGTACCCCCGGGGTGTCGATGATCCAGCCAGCGGCGGCTCCGGGGCGCGGCGCGGCGGCGTCCCCGCCGTGCGTTGCATCCCCGGGCAGCCGGGGCAGCCGAAGCGCCACCGCGCTCGTGGAGGTGTGCCGGCCCCGGCCGATCGCGCTGACCGTGCCGACCGCCCGCGCGGCGTCCGGCACCAGCCGGTTGACCAGCGTCGACTTGCCCACCCCGGAGTGCCCCACCATGACGGAGATCCGGCCGGCGAGCAGGCTGCGCAGGGCGTCGAGGTCGGAGTCCGGCCGGATCAGCACGTACGGCAGCTCCAGTTCGGCGTAGTAGCCGAGCACCCCCTCGGGGCCGGCCAGGTCGGCCTTGGTCAGGCAGAGCAGCGGCTCGATGTCGGCGTCGTACGCGGCCACCAGGCAGCGGTCGATGAACCCGGTGCGCGGCGGCGGGTCGGCCAGCGCGCTGACGATCACCAACTGGTCGGCGTTGGCGACGACCACCCGCTCCAGCCGCCCCTCGGCGGTGGTCGCGTCGTCCTCTGCGGTGCGCCGCAGCACCGACGTCCGCTCGGCGATCCGGACGATCCGGGCCAGCGCCCCGGCCGCGCCGGAGGTGTCCCCGACCAGGCCGACCCGGTCGCCGACCACCACCGACTTGCGGCCCAGCTCCCGGGCCCGCATGGCGGTGACCGTGGGCGCGTCCGGCTCCGCGTCGGGCAGCACGCACGTGTAGCGGCCCCGGTCGACGGCGATCACGAAGCCGTCGACGGCGTCCGCGTGCCGGGGCCGGGTGCGCGTACGTGGGCGCGACGACTTCCCGGGTCGTACCCGGACGTCGTCCTCGTCGTACTCCCGCCGTCTGGTCGCCAGGACCGCCCCCCGTCGTGTCAGCTCTTGCCGGTCACCATCGCCGACCATAGTGCCGGGAACTCGGGCATGGTCTTCGAGGTACACGCCACGTCGCTCAGCTCGATGCCCGGCACGGCCAGGCCGGCCACCGCCGCCGCGTGCGCCATCCGGTGGTCGTGGTAGGTCTCGAACACCCCGCCGCGCAGCGGCCGGGGCCGGATCTCCAGCCCGTCGGGGGACTCCGTGATGTCCGCGCCGAGCGCGGCGAACTCCCGCGCCAGCGCGGTCAGCCGGTCGGTCTCGTGGCCCCGGATGTGACCGACGCCCGTGAACCGGGACGGCGAGTCGGCGAGCATGGCCAGCGCGGTCAGCGCGGGCGTCAGCTCGCTGACGTCGGAGAGGTCGGCGTCCAGGCCGTGCACCGTGCCGGTGCCCCGGACGGTCAGCCCGGCGGTGGAGAGGGTCACCTCGCCGCCCATCCGGTGCAGCAGCGAGCGGAGCTGCTCCACCGGCTGCGCGCTGCTGCGCGGCCAGCCCTGGAGGGTCACCTCGCCGCCGGTGACCAGGGCCGCGGCGAAGAACGGCACCGCGCCCGACAGGTCCGGCTCGATCTCCCAGCCGCGCCCGGCCAGCGGACCCGGCTCGACGACCCAGACGTCGGGGGTGCTGTCGTCGACGGCCGCGCCGGCGGCCCGGAGCATCTGCACCGTCATCCGCAGGTGCGGCGCGGAGGGGACCGGGGGACCCACGTGCCGGACCACCACGCCCCGGTCGAAGCGCGGGGCGGCCAGCAGCAGCCCGGAGACGAGCTGGCTGGAGGCCGAGGCGTCGATCACCACCTCGCCGCCGGCCACCCGCCCGCCGCCGAGCACGGTCAGCGGCAGGCTGCCGGTGGCGGGGGCGTCCACGCGCACGCCGAGGGAGCGCAGCGCGCCGATCAGCGGGCCGAGCGGCCGGGTGCGGGCCTGCGGGTCGCCGTCGAAGGTGATCCGCCCGTCGGCCAGGCCGGCCACGGGCGGGACGAAGCGCATCACCGTGCCGGCCAGGCCGACGTCGACGTGCGCGGGGCCGACCAGCGGGTGCGGCCGGACCAGCCAGCGCTCGTCGTCGCTGATCGACATGTGCGCGCCCAGCGCGCGCAGCCCGGCGGCCATCAGCTCGGTGTCCCGGGCGCGCAGCGGCCCGGCCAGCGTCGAGGGACCGCTGGCCAGCGCGCTCAGCACCAGGGCGCGGGCGGTCATCGACTTGGAGCCGGGCAGGCGCAGCGTGGCCGTGACCGGGTCGGAGGCGGTCGGAGCGGTCCACGGCTGCGGCGGCCGGGTCGCGGTCAGGTTCCCCACGGTTACATTCTGCCGTGTCCGCCGGGGATGACGCCCGGCACCGTCCCGGCTCCCGGCCAGCGGGACAGCCGGGCGACGCCCGGCGGGTTAGCGTGTGCGGCATGTGCGGGAGGTACGCGACGACCCGGAGCGCGGGCGACCTGAGTGCGCTGTTCGAGTCCCACGACGAGACCGGCGGCCGGCTCGGCCCCGACCACAACGTCGCGCCCACCGACCCGGTGCCGCTGGTGCGGGTCAGCCCGGAGGGCCACCGCGCGCTGTCGGTCGGGCGCTGGGGGCTGGTGCCGGCCTGGTCCCGGTCGCCCGCCGGCGCCGCCCGCATGATCAACGCCCGCGCCGAGACGGTCGCCACCAGCCGGGCGTACGCCGGCGCGTTCGCCCGCCGCCGCTGCCTCGTCCCGGCCGACGGCTGGTACGAGTGGGTCCGCTCGCCCGGCGGGGGCAGGCAGGCGTACTACATGACCCCGCTGGACGGCTCCGTGCTCGCCTTCGCCGGCATCTGGTCGGTCTGGGAGGGGCCCGACGGCCCGCTGCTGACGTGCAGCGTGCTGACGACCGCCGCGCTCGGCGAGTTGGCCGAGGTGCACGAGCGCATGCCGCTGCTGCTGCCCCGGCCGCGGTGGGGGTCGTGGCTGGCGACCACCGACGAGCCGGCGGGACTGCTCGCCCCGCCCCCGCTCGACTGGCTGGCGCGGCTCGAGATCCGTCCGGTGGGGCCGGCGGTGGGCAACGTGCGCAACGACGGGCCGGAGCTGACCGCCAGGGTGCCGCTCGCCCGCGCCACCGCGCCGGAGGAAGTGACGCTTTTCTGACAGCGGCGGCACATTGTCGGGCGTGATTTGCCAGAGTTGCGGGCGAAACGTCGCCCGCTCGTTTACCCGTATTTGCCGTAGAGGCTTGTCCCCGTGTCCGTAAGTGCGATAGAACACAGCGCCGGTAGTGGGCGCGACTCGCACGGGGCGGACGACGCTCACCGATCTTGCCGGTCCCACGGGGGAGGTGGGTGGATGACACGGGCACGCATGCCCCGCCCGCACGAGGTGGCCGCCGCACGACGAGATCCGCGACTGCTGCGGGCGTTGCGGGAGCGGCGACAGGACGAGGCTTGGCGGACCAGAGGAACCTGTCAGAGTGTCGACCCGGAAACGTTCTTTCCGGCGCCGAACGAGCCGGCCGACGCGGCTGTCGCGCTCTGCCGAAGTTGCGACGTGCAGGGCTCCTGCCTGGCCTGGGCGCTGGACGTGGGCGACTGCCACGGCGTCTGGGGCGGCACGACCCCGCGCGAGCGGCGGGCGATGCTGGTCGCCTGGCGCGACGAGGTGCAACCGGATCCGGACGCCGCCGACGAGGCGGGTCCGCCGGTCCGGGACCGTCTGCTCACGCTGGTGCCGCTGAGCTGACCGTCGACTGAGCCGGCCGGGGCCGGCCCGCGATCACGCGGGCCGG